>NZ_PVWO01000456.1 GCF_003003845.1 Chamaesiphon polymorphus CCALA 037
CCTAAAAACCTTCCCCTAAAAACCTTCCCCCACACCCTAAGAAAATGTACGACGAAGACGAACTAAGTTGGGAAGCACCCTCAAGATTCCCTGGCAAGCCGTTAAAAGATTTAACGAATTTAGAAACGCGCATTAACGAAGAAAGCAAATTGCTGAACGAGGCAGTTAGTGTGAATCGCTTAGATAAAGACGACCCTATATTTGAAGTACTGGAGGCGGTAAAGGTATTGAGAACGAGGGTTGACGGACTCAATAATTCGATCGGCATGTTTGGGGATTCGCTCCCCAAACAACTTAACGAAGTGATGCTATTGCAGGGAAGAACGATCGAAAACCGGATCGGCAGCTCAGTCTGCCAATATCTCCAACAACAAAGTAAGCCACAAGTCGATATCGCGCCGATCGTCAAAATTATTAACGACTCGGATCGAGATTCACAAGTCCAACTAGAGCGACAGACGCAAAATCTCAGTCGGATTGCCCTCACTCCCCAGAAAATTCCACCGCTCCTCTATGGCATTGTCGGCGGTTTGGGCTTGCTGAGTTTAATCGCCTCCGCTGTTACTTATAAAACTGTGGACGATAAGGTAAAAGTTGCTGAATGGGTAAATAGTGCGGATGGCAAATTAGCCAAACAAATTGTCATTGCTAATTCTGGTTTATTAACAGAGCAATGTCGCGCCTCTACTAAAAAACTCAAACAACCTGTTGTCATTCAGGGCATCGAGAGTAAAAAGGTTTGTTACGTAGCGATCCCATGAAATATTTATCGGCAAAGATGGCAATTTATTCTCTATATAGTCTGTCATTACTTTGGCTGTTATTTGGCATAATTCTAACCTCGATCTACATCAAAGATCGTTCTCAATTATCCTCATTTCATCTGGCTTACCAAGCTCTATGTTACTTCAATGCTGTTTTAATGTTTCCGTTTCGGATCGATGCTAATAGATTGCCATTAGTCCAAATAATATTCAAATTAACTGTTTGCGCGGTTTCAATTTTAATTATCGAACGTTACCAATGAAATTAACTAGATATAGCCTGTTCGCCGAAAAAACTCAAACCGATCGCGTTACCGATCTGCCTGCATACCGCGAGATTGCGGGCGAAACTCTCCTCGACCACTTTCTAGGGGACGAGCGGCTATATCTAGCTCAAAATAACGATTTTATTACGCAAGATGAGATCGATCGCAACGCACCAGAGGGAACCGAGTTACTGTTAGTCGATCGCGACGATCTGATCTACGGTTCGAGTGAGGCTAAAGCCAAGTTAAAGGCAGTACTGCCGATCGACTACCTAGCTGGAGCTTATGCCAGCGTCTTTAAAGGGGGGTGCGATCGGGTGAAGTTAGATCGCCCACTCAGGGTAGCTGTAGTGGATTTTAAGGACTATGACAGCGGCAATGCGAACATTCCCGCCGAATTATCACGCCAATTCGTCCACGACTCCTGCGGGGCGATCGATACTGCACTCCTCAAGGATGCGACTGGGAAGGAAAATGCCATTCAGTTTCGGTTGGGCTTAACGGGCGACGCTCCCACCTTTGCCAAAGGGATGTTAAACCCGATCGATCTCCAATCTCTGTTCCCCCCAGGCGAAGCTCCCGATGCGATCCTCTCTAGCGATAGCTTTAAGGGCAACAAAGTGGCTCCAGGCTGGTATGAGTACGCACCCCAAGAGCTATTTTTGGGAATTAAAAACGATAGCCTCAGAACCGACTCATCGATTAGCGAAGTCGTCTCGATCTATCCCGAAACGGCTGCTGACGTGCTGCCGATTGTCCATGCTAGAGCTAGAACCCTAGCCGCTAACAGTCGCGATATCGTGACGATGGCAGCCCAGGCTCTCAACGATTATTACTTGGATATTACCGATGAAGCAACGGCAGATCGGCAGGACGAGTTTAATACCGCCAAACTCATCGAAATGGCGTTAACGTCGGGGCGATACAATTTACTCGATTCCGCCCAGGTGAGAGATTGGCTGGAGGATCGGATTAATGCTTCCTGGAAAAACCTTTCATGCGCCGACATTCCCGAACTCAATAGCTATAACTCAACCGTATTACCTACTTGGGATCTCAAGTATGGGGAGGTGTGCGTCCCTTATCTCCCCGATGGCGAAGAGTTAACTTTTTGGCGATCGCCGATCGTCAACCGCACGGGGATCGTTACCGTCAAAAATAATCTCAAAGCGTGGGAAAATCTCCAGAAATTGGGGGCAGATCCCAACATCATTTACGTTAACGTCCAAACCCTCGATCGGATCGAAGCTGAAGATCCCACTACCTACGCTCGATTGCTGGCAGAATACGGTTCTAAAGCAAGGTTGGAGTCTGAGTTTCAGACTTTAATGGAACTAACCCAAATGGACTTCGATGGCGATACCGCTAACGTTATCGAGCGATCGCGGTTGCCTGAATTGTATGCTGCCGCGCATTCCAACCAACACCCCGATCGGAAGCTGGCTAATTTCCATAAAAGCGAGAAAAATCTGCCCGTCGATTGGACGCTGGCGCAAATTGCCGAACACATTCGCCCGAATTATGTCGGCGTAGTTTACTCGCATAAAAAGGCGATCGAGTTGAGCCGAGCAGAGATCGAACTGGCTATCGATCGAGACGATCGCCAATTAATGGATATTTTGGCAGCGGAGTATTTCCAAAAGACGCAAAAAATGATCTATAAAGCGGCGAGCGGCGACCTATTGGGCAGATCGATCGCCGCTTTCCAACAGCTCAAACAGGTCAAACTCCCGCCAGAAGTAGCAGCATCGGCACAAACTTTTATCGATGCTTTTCCAGAGCGAGAAATTCTCGAACTATACGGCGATTCGGGATTTAAGTTTGTGGTGGGAAAAATGGTTAGATTTCGAGCTAGCTTGAGTTTCATCGCCAATAACCATCCGCCTACGGATAAGAATTATTTAGAATTTACTACTCCCGATGGTAAGACTAAACGCAAAATTTCGGCTAAATTACTCGAAGCGATCGGGGATTTTCAAAAGCTCCCCTTGAGAAGTTTATTGGGTAAAGATATCGAAGCGGGCAAGCTGGATTTATATCTAACTCAATACGAAAAACTGTGCGCTTTGCTGCGTAAGGAAATCGACCCGAACCACTCGATCGTGTTGCACGGCGAAAACAGACAATTCGATCGTCAGACTAATTTATTTACTACCGTCGAGTTCTCCGAGTCCCAACAGTTAGAGGCGATTGCCGCCTTACCCTCTACCGATCTTCCCGCACGGCTGCGTCTGTACCAAAAGGTTTTAGATGCGGGAATTACTGCGACATCTCAGCTCAACCAGGACGCGGTGGATGTGTTTAAATCTGCCAACATTATCCATGACGAGAATTCCCAAGTCCTCGCTCGCGAATTGGCACGGGATCGGTTTGCCTCCGTCAGCGGTAAAACCCGATCTAGTGCCTATCGTGATGGCAATTTACCCCAGCCGAACGGTATCGCCGCACCCCACTTAATTCAGGAACTGTGCAACCAGAACTACGAAATTCCCTTTCGTGGCAAACAGGAAACCAGCAACCCCGATTTGATTGCGTCGTTTCGGGACATACCCGTATCTGCCACTGCCGCTGCAATTGCCAGGTTCTATCTAAGCGACGATCGCGAGATTATCGATAAATACAAGCAGTCAAGCCGGATCGAGGCAATTAATGGCGGTAGGAAAACCTATCTAGAGCTAAAACTCGGTCGGGGAGATGTGAAAATTTTCGCTCTCGATCCGCAGATCTTCAAAGATTTTCTCCAAAGGAACGACCCCATTCATTTCGACTTTACCGAGAAAGTAGCGAAAGTTGGCGATGCCCCTCTCGGTAAGCTCGATCCGGTGGCGTGCCAGCAATTAGCTAATAAATACCCTCAAGGATTGGAGTTAGATCGCCAGAACTTTGAAGCACTGCGAATCGCAGGTAACATCGACCTGGTGGCAACTCACGACGATCGCCGCGCCATTACTGCCGAACGTCGTGCCAATCTCGATCGATTGCGAGCTGCATTCGCTCTCGATCGGATCGAGCCGCTAGAAGCTCTCGCCGCCATCGCCCAAGCCACTAAAGGGGCGCGGACGGGTTATTTAGTTGCTGCTTACCCCGACGCGCTGTTGGCACATATTCAAGCGAGTACGGTAGATAATTTAATCCTCGACGATGGTGTCGCACTCGTTGGCGTTGGCGATAGCCTGCCGTTAGGCACAGCCTCGCCTTTGGCGAATCGAGCGCGGCAACAGTTGGGGACGACGGAATTCGATTTTTGCGTTGACGATCGCGGCACATTGGTAACATCTGCTGGCGCGGAACTTAAATTCTTACGCGATCGCCCGATGGCGGGCGACTATCGCATCGATAATCGGATTAGAGCCTCATCCCATCTCAAACCAGGGACGGTAGGTACGGGGCGGTTGGTGGCGGAAGCTTATCTCTACTCGCTCGGCATGGCAGGCAACAAGCGGGCGATCGTCAACAATCTGACTGAGGCGGGAAAACAGATTAGTGCCCAAATTTCCGCCACCGAACTCACCCTCGATCCCGTTAAAAGTTTGCCCTATACGATAAACGTGATGGGAATGGAGTGCCCGATCCGCGCTGCTAGCGAAGGACTGGTGGATCTCTGGGGTCGGATCGCTCGCTCGATGGCGGTGGAATTTAAGCAGTTCCGCTACAACCCGCTCGATCCCAGTACGGGCAAGCCGAGTTTTACGGCGGGTTTTTGAGGGAAAAAAGGGGGTTTTTTCCTCTGAAGG
>NZ_PVWO01000060.1 GCF_003003845.1 Chamaesiphon polymorphus CCALA 037
GTTCGCGTAGCGGATGAAATCGCGCTGAGGTTCCCTCAGCGTGCGTTTCACCAAGCAGCGTCGGCTTTGCCGAATCGTTAATAGTTACATTCGCATCGTTTGGTTTTAGTTCGGCAACTATTGGCGGACGAGGCGTGTGTGTGAAAATGCTCCCACAAATACCGATCTTGGGCAGATCGATAGATTTAAAATGAAGTTGGATGAGATCGACAATGTTGTTAGATTTGATGTATAAATTGGTTTTCATGACGGAAATACCTCTTTTAGTAAGCGATCGGTTAAAGTAGCTTGAGTTAGAGTTAATATTTGGGCAGAAATCAATTCACAAAGATTGCCACCAAATTGAGAAAGATTGAGATCGATCGTAGAGTTCGGCATCCGACCAGTTTTCAAAATAAAAATGGCGATCCGATCTGGCATAATAGTCGGCAGTATCAATGTCTGCGGGATTCCAGGGGTAATCGATCGTGGGTGCTTTTAGCAGACAATTCATTAAGTCGGTTTCGATGTCGGAGAGCGATCTGTTTTTATGTGTGGGTGACATGAGTTTTTTCCTGACACGAACTTGGTTGATATGAGTGAAATAATTGCTAGATCTAAATTTCATAGTCGGCAATCGATTTAGATCGCTTTTGGCATTAAATATCGATCGCCGATTTTTGAAATATTTTATAGAAAGAAGATCTGTTATCGGTCAGGCTTACCAGATATCTATCAGATCGACTCGACGACTATTGAGGATCGATGGTCACTTGATACTTGATTTTGTTGGCGTTTAAATTGCGACTCTCAATAATGACAATATAATTTCCTGGCAGTAAGTTCTTAGTAGCCAATGAGTATGAAAAAGACCCAGAGCTTCTGACGATTACTTCACCAGAATCGACCTTGCCGTTGTTATTAAAGTCGCGAACTAATTTCAAATCGGTGCGTCCGCCGTTAGGGGCAATTCCTTCACCAGTTATCCGCAAGCTAGCCTTACCAGTGAGGAGAAATTGCCGGAAATCTGCTAGATCGTCAGTAGAAGTTACATCGCCTTTAATCTGCCGCGATCGACCGAACCGATCGACAGTACCCTCAAATTGCGCGTTGCGGATGCTGTTGTCGCTATCGGCTGTTGCCAAGGCGGGGGCAGCCAAGCCAGCGCAGGTTAATAAGCTGAGTAATGCGAGGTTGAGACTATATTTGAAGAAAGTCATAATACTTGTTCCTGTTGTAATTGTGAGTTGGAAAGGATGAAGGTTTTAACCTGCTCCATATCTCCAGAATATGTGCCCCCAGCTAGTTTGACAGCCAGAAAAGACCTGTAAAAACCTGCTGTTGACGATCGGAAAAGATCGGAAAAGTAAAATGCAACGATCGGATTATTCCGCTTAAAATTTAAGAACATAGATTCAGGCGGGGTCTTGGCAAATGACAGCGGATGAAGCCTTAGCATTACTCGATACACTGCTCCCAGCCCAAAGTCTGCGCGATCTTCAAGAGCAAGTCTTTCGCTATACCTGGGAGGGGTGGACTTATGCACGCATTGCCGAGCGAGTCGGTTATGACATGGGCTATGTCCGCGATGTCGGCTACGCACTGTGGCAACAGTTGAGCATTGCCATCGGCGAACCAGTCACTAAAAGTAATTTGCAAGCAGTCATGCGCCGCCAGCGCGAGCGCGCTCCCCAATTAGCGGTGCCAGAATTAGTCCCAGCTTCGCCCCCAGAGCGAGATTGCTATTGGGGAGAGAAGATCGATGTTTCTAGCGTCATTGGGCGCGAAACCGAACTCCAGCAGTTGGAAATGTGGCTGGCGGGCAATTCTGAGGTTAATTCCCTTCAGCCACGTTGTCGGCTGATTTCGATCGTGGGGATGGGCGGCATGGGTAAAACCTCTCTAGCAGCTCTCCTCACTCAAAAGTTAGCTGCTTCAACTCAAGCTTTCGAGCGCATCTTCTGGCAATCTCTCCGTAATGCCCCACCACTAGATAAAATTCTGGTTCAGCTTATTGCCTTTATCTCCCACCAACAGCAAACCGAACCTGCGGATACTCTGGATGCTCAGATCTCGCAATTGATGGCATATTTACGCACTACGCGTTGCCTGCTCGTTTTTGATAATTTTGAATCGATTCTTGCCGATGGTGGTTATCGTGAAGGTTATGCTGGCTATAGCGAACTCATTCGTCGGATCGCTACCGAACATCATGCTAGTTGTTTATTATTAACCAGTCGCCAAAAGCCCAAAACTTTGATTCATTTAGAAGGGGAATTTGGGGCAGTTTGCACGCTGGATTTACTCGGTTTGAGCGATCTCGAAGTGGAAGCAATCGGGACTGCCAATGGTTGTTATACAAATAATTCCAGCGATTGGCAGCAGTTTAAAAAATCTTACGCTGGCAACCCGTTAGCAATTAAAATTGCGGCAACGACGATTCGAGATCTATTTGACGGTAGCGTAAGCGCATTTTTAGAACAAGGGGTAATTCTCTGCAATGGGATCGATGCTTTACTAGCGCAGCAATTCGAGCGATTATCTGAGATCGAGCAACAGGTAATGTACTGGTTGGCGATCGGGCGTGAAGCCATCTCGATCTCGCAACTATTAGCCGACTTTATTCCGAGCGGATTTCAATCGCAAGTTTTAGCCGCATTACAATTGTTAGATCGGCAAAGTTTAATCGAAAAAAGTTCGGGCTGCTTTACTTTGCAACCCGTAGTGATGGAGTATGTCACCGACGCATTCATCGATCGAGTATGTGCAGAAATTACTATTTTAGACCTGTCAATTTTTAATAGCCACGCACTGATTCAAGCTCAGGCTCAAGACTATGTGCGCGAGAGTCAAGTGCGGATGATTTTAGTCCCGCTGGTCGATCGACTTATGGGTAAATTGCGATCGAAACTAGAAATTAAGCAGCAACTCGATCGAATATTGGTTAAACTGCGAACTGAATTTGCTGGTACCGATGGCTATGCAGGTGGCAATTTAATTAACCTGTTGCGGCACTTGCACATTGACTCGACTGGCTATGATTTTTCTGGTTTGTGTATTCGGCAAGCCTATCTACTCGGCATGAATTTACACGATACTAATTTTGCGAACACCGATTGGGCCAACTCAGTTTTTACCGAAACCTTCAGCAGTATTCATGCAGTCGCCATTAGTCCAGACGGTCGCTGGTTGGCTAGCGGTGATTTCAACGGCGATATTCGGTTGTGGGATACCCGCACTCAGCAACTGCAATCGATATCAAGCGGCCATACCCATTGGGTACGAGCGATGGCTTTTAGCCCCGATAGTCGAAAGTTAGTCAGTGGCAGTTATGACTGCACCATGCGGCTCTGGGATGTGAATACTGGTAAGTGCTTGCAGACATTAACCGATCGTACCCAATCGGTCAATTCAGTGGCATTTAGTCCCGATGGCAATCTCTTAGTCAGTGGTTGTGATGATTTCCTAGTCAGCGGTAGCGATGATTGGACGATCGGAATCTGGGATGTGAATACTGGTGAGTGCTTGCGGAAATTCACCGACTATACCCAGGCAGCTTACTCAGTAGCATTCAGTCCTGACGGTGAAACCATTGTCAGTGGCGGTGTCGATGCCAACATCCGGCTATGGAACGTTCGCGACGGGCAATGCTCGAACACATTTGCCAGTCATCAAGGTAGAGTCTTTTCGGTGGCATTTAGTCCAGATGGTCGAACTATTGCCAGTGGTGGTGATGATGCTACCGTCAAGCTGTTTGATGCGAGTACTGGCGAGTGTTTGAGAACTTGTTTAGGACACAGCGATGAATTGAAGTCGGTCATTTTTAGTCCCGATGGTCAAACCCTCATCAGCGGTGGCAAGGATCGCAACATCAAACTGTGGGATGTTTCGACTGGCAGGTGTTTGAAGACGCTGGTTGGGCATGAGGATTGGATTTGGTCGATCGCTTGTAATGCGCCTCATCAGATTGTAGCTAGCGGTAGTGAAGATCGCACGGTGAGACTCTGGAGTCTGGATACTGGCAAGTGTCTGAAAGTTTTCCAGGGCTATGCAAATACGATCTATGCAATGGATTTTGTCCCCCCAGATAATGCCGCTCCTGAAGCGATGCTAGCCACTGGATACTTTGGCGGAGCGTTACGACTCTGGAATATCCAGGGCGTTGGCGCAGCCTCGCCTGCGGGGAATCGATCTACGAGTTTGAGCGGTCATCATAGTTCCATCAGAACGGTAGCATTCAGCCCAGACGGTCAACTCCTTGCTACTGGGGGTAATGGTGAAGACCCGATTATCAAACTTTGGCGCGTTCGCGATGGTCAGTGCTGCCACATTTTAACCGGACATACCGATGGGCTGTGGTCTCTGGCTTTTAACCCCGACGGTCGAATCCTAGCCAGTAGTAGCTCAGACCATACAGTTAGACTTTGGAATACGCTCACGGGTGAGTGTCTCCAAATTTTGACAGGGCATACAGATTGGGTCACAGCGGTAGCCTTCATTACCTCCCCGCCGATGCTGGTGAGTGCGAGTCGGACGCTCTCGTTTTGGAATATCCAGACTGGCGAACATATCCGGACTTTGCAGGGGCATCGGCCAGGGATTGTCTCGATGGCGGTACACCCTAGCGGGGATATTTTAGCAAGTGGTAGTGTTGACAATACCGTTGCACTTTGGCGTATTGATACTGGTGAATGTTTCCAAGTTTTACCCGGTCATCAAGCGTTTGCTCGATCGGTGGCATTTAGCCCTGACGGTCGCATCCTTGCCAGTGGCAGCTATGACGGTACCGTCAGGCTTTGGGATGTGGGCAGCGGGGAATGTCTGAAGATATTGCAAGGGCACACGCATGGTGTGTTTGCTGTGGCGTTTGTGCCCCACTACAGCGCGGATTTGGCAGCTCGACAGTTGCTAGCCAGTACTGGTACCGATGCCACCATTAGATTCTGGGATGTTGCAACGGGTGAATGCGTTAAGATTATTCGCTCGCCGCGACCCTATGAGGGGATGAATATTCGGGGCATCCAAGGATTGACTGCCGCCCAGCAGGAGAATTTAACAGCTTTAGGCGCGATTCTATAGAGTCCATTGGCGATCTTTTGAGCGATTGTGAGAGTTTCCTTTGGATAGTGCCTTAATTCCTTCACGGTACTATGCAGCATCAAATTCTTTCTAAATTTATAGTTTTCTGGCTTGTAGAAACCTGTACAGGAAATATAATTGTTTAGTACATTCGTTTGAGGCTATGAGCAATGATCGATTCCAGCGTGGTTTTAGAGATTCTGGCATTTTGTGGTAAAGGTTTAGCTAGCGCAGGTTTCAAAGACCTCTATGAGAAGTGGAAGGGGCTTATCCAGTCAAAAATTGGAGGTACATCTATAGCTAAAACTATAGAGCCAGAAAAATTGCGGGATCAGTACGAGCAAAGTCCTAAGATTTGGGAGCCGTCCGAGTTTTTTGATGAAATTGACGAGAGGCATGGTTTTCGGACAAGAAAAACTTATCGGAGAGATCCCCTCACAGGAGCGCGTGTAATAGTTGGTATAGAGCTTCCATGAACGTTCAAGAGCGCGGCAGCATAACAATTCGCTACACCCGAATTGTTTGCTATCTCTGTGAATAAAAATACCCACACCGTTGGTTGTGCCTACGGCAGGCTACGCCAACGATTACGCTCAACCAACTGATGGATCGAGGGTTGAGCGTAGTCGAAACCCGTCAACGGAGGTATATTCTTTGTTGGGAATCGCCTTATGCTTGTCATCGTCACCTACGGTTGGATCTGGATAATCTTGAAGCAGCCAAAACCTCGATCGCCCGTTCCAATGTAATCGTCAGAACATTATCAGGAGCTTTAATCGATTGATATTCTTTGCCCTCTTTACCTCGATCGTGGATGATGTAGGAGCCGAAGCTGCGCAGATTGACTTGGAGTTTACCACCTGTTTCGGGATGAATGCCCAAGTCGCGCGGCAGCTTAAGCAGATCGAGCGCAATTTCGAGGGTAATATCCTCCAACGTCATCATACCTTTAGGTAAAAATGTTTGCTTGGGTTTTTTCTCACCCTCTATATGCTTACGTCCCAATTGGACGTAGGGGCCATGAAAGTTGAGTTTGGCATAAATCGGTTCGCCAGTTTCAGGGTGATATCCCAACAATTCATTGAAGTGTTTCACCCATTTAAGAACGATCGGCAAGATTTGTGTAGGGGTATCTTTAAACCATTCAACTCCACCTTTTGCTAGATTACCTTCTTTATCTTTTAACCGCTTATCAATTAGTTCGTTGTGAATCTCATGCTCGCACTGTACTACTAATTTAGTCCAAAAAACGGCTAATAGTATTGGTGGTTCAGAGACACCAGTTTTGCTGTCAAATTGTTGTTCGATTCTACGAAAAACATTCTGTTCGGTGCGCCCAATTTTAAGTTTAGCTTCATATCGACAAGTTTCCCACCATAAGAATCCCTCTTTATATAAACCTGCTAAAACATTATCTTCAAATGTGTAAATATATATAAAACCACTTTGATCGGAAGGAGACGGGTCATAAAATCCTGATTTTATTAGCTTCTTAACACTGGCTCTATTTGTTAAAACAGTATTGGAATCGAAATAGTCAACATTAAAGATTTTACCGAGGCGATCTCGTTTTTGATCTATAGACATTGAAGGAAAGCTTTCCCAGTAACAAACAAAGTTATCTAAATTTATTCGGAATATTGAATTACTTATAGGCATAGAATCCTTTGTAAGGTCTATCACTGGAATGCCATGCCAAATATCTTTACTGTCAAATCCCATCTAACTATTCCTACTGAATAAAAATTAATGCCACATTAGTATTCCCACAAAATAAAAATAAAAATAAGTATTGTAAAATAATAACTTTTCAGCGGTTGCGACTACTTACTGGTCGAAGGTTCCGGACTTAAAGAACCGCCCTAGTGCGTCCTGTTGCAATCGATCGAAGCCGTGGGTCGGCTCTCCGCCGAAGGGAGACATTAGTGTGTAGTCATTCGCATGTTCTGTCAGTGCGAGGTATCGATCGCCACGACCCTATGAAGGGATGAATATTCGGGGCATCCAAGGATTGACTGCTGCGCAGCAGGAAAATTTAACAGCTTTAGGCGCGATCGTGTAGAATTTATTGGCAATCTTTTGGGCGATCTTTAGCTAGAAACATTTATGTTATGTCTCTGTTAAAGGAATCGATTGCCGAAGGCAGGTCTTCTCTGCGAGACGCTGCGCGAACGACCAACGATCGTAATTCTATCTAACGCCTCACATCATCCTCTCTTGAGGTCGCATACACCAAACATCGTCCGTGTCGATACTCAAACTCTTTCTCAAATGCCATGCCAAGCTTACACGCAACGCGAATCGAAGCCTGGTTTTCAGGATCGATTAAACAAATTAACCGTCTCAGATGCAGTCGATCGAAGGCATATCGCGCAACTCCCTGTGCCGCCTCAGTTCCTAACCCTTGCCCCCAATATTTCTTAGCCAATAAATAGGCTACCTCCACTTCTTCACGATCGTCAATCTTCCAGGGCAGCAACCCGCACCGTCCAATGAACTGATTTGTTTTTTTATGAATGGTTGCCCAAAGCCCTAGCTGTGGATACTTTGGATGTCCCTTGAAAAACCACTCTAACTCTTCCTTAGTCTCTTGATACGTCCGGGGTGCATCGGGAATATATTGCTTCACCTCTGGATCTCGATAAAGCTCATAGAGACTATCGAGATCCTCTAATATTTGATGTCTGAGGATGAGCCGATTGGTTTCCAAAATTTTCATCACTTGCCCCCTTTAGACTTTACATAACCAACCGACGATCGCCATACCATTGGCTCAATTCCTGTTCGATTCCATCCAGGATGGCAATCGCATCCGTCATTGATTTTGCCTCACTTGCTAACGAAGCAAACACCGACTCAACCCGTTGTTGATAGTCGCGTGGACACAGCGCAAAACTGTTGGCGACTGCGACCGCACCTTTCTCATTCAATAAGTACTCTTCATTGAGTGCAAATAATACCTGATTCATACAAGCCACGCTGCGGAAACAACAACCTGCGGCATAGGCAACATCACCGCGTGCAACAGCCTTTCCCGCAACGAACAGCGAAAAACTAATTTCCCAGGCAAACTTATTAAGTGTTGCTTGTTTAAGCTGACTTGGATAGGGAGTTGTCCTCGCTTTTAAACTGTCTAAAACACTACACGGATCGTGAAGTGGCAGACAAATGGCGACTTCACCCATATAAATAGAGGATACAAAGCCGTGGGGATGACCGGGTTGGTAATCGATCGTGATTTGTCCAGCATGGCAATCATCAATAACACGGCTAACCTGAGCCACATCACGATAGAGAAAATCTACAGGTACACCTTCTACCTGTAGCCAACCACCGCCATTAATCCATTTTCCCCATCCACCAATTGGGGTAATTAAATTTGGGCGATGGGTGTCATCAAGTTCGGCGGCAAGGTGATTTAGCGTAACTAAATCGAGTGGATTCTCTGGCTGGTAATAAATTCCCAGATCCACATCTGACTTCTGTGTATGGTTGCCTCGTGCCCTCGAACCACCTAAAGAGATCGCGGCAATTCCCCGAACTGACTGCAACCGATCGACAACGTAGTAGATGAACTGAGGCAATTGCTGATTCATATTGGCTCCATTTTTGTAACCAGTAAATCGATTTAATTTATTTGCTTGTTGCCGACCAGATCTTCATCCCTGCGCCAGCAAAACCAATACCGAATATTACCCCAGACGCGACAAACAATAGATTAAGACTTGGGATAAAATAACCCATGAATCCAACGATCGTCGAAAGTACCCACAAGATCGATACCCAGCGGGGTAACTCTTTGGCGATCCAAGAACCAACTGCAAACAAGCTCATACCTACCGTAAATATCGATGCGCCGATCGGATATAGACTAACTTCAGATATCGATCCGGTGCGGATAATGGCAATCCCAACAATCGCGAGGATAAATCCAAAAAATCCCCACGATCGAGATTGCCGATACTGAAAACTATAAATACCCATGATGCCAAATAAGAGAAAAATATCGGTCAATAGGTAAAGAATAGAGATAGTTGCATTAGGATTATTACTACTGGGTAAAAACGAATTTACGCCGCGTAAGATTCCAGCAATTATGGCGGCGAGTCCGCCTAATCGAATTAAATTTTTACTAGACATTCGATCTATCTCCCATCCTATTTTATGGAGTTTGTGCTACTGTCAATCCGATTTCTTGTCCGTAAGATAGTTCGAGCGTGTGACCGTCTGGATCTCTTAAAAAAGCCCAGTATCCAATCGGATATCCAGAATCTTTAGGTTCCTGTAGCAGAAAACCCTCCTGTTTTGCTCGATCGCACAGAGCGTTGATAATTTCCCGACTTTGACAACCGACTCCCAGATGTGCCAAGGGAGACAGCACCGACTGCACCGAACTTGTCTGAATCAGCACGATGACAAACGGACGAGTGCGGTCGCAAAGCCATACAACAGCAACACCTGTTTCGGCATCGATGCGATGATGAATTACTTGCATTTGGGCGTAGACAGCGTAAAACTGAATACTGCGATCGATATCCGTAACGGGGAGTGCTATATGAGTTAGTCCGAGATCGATCGTCATAATTTACCTCACGCTTTAGCTAGAGATGATATTTAAGCTGTTCAACTTTCAAAGTACATACACCGTTGGTTTCGACTCCGCTCAACCAACTGAGTTGAACATCATCGAATATTTGATTTAGATGTTTGACAGCTTATCTGCAAACACTTACGCAACCTTCAGCAACCAGATCGGACGATCGAGACAATTTCACTCACATCTTTTGATAAATTTCATCTGTCCGCTGAAATCTCCATCAGGTTCGATACCCGCCGGAATCCAATCCAAATATAGATAGAAGCCGTAGGCTCTCAAGCTAGGGTCGTTGCCTGTGACTAACCAAATCTCATTCATCCCCTTTGACCACAACCAATTTTCAGCAGCTTGCATTAGGGCACGTCCAGCCCCTCGGCATTCAAAAGAAGGTAGGATAAATATGCCAAATATGGTTTTTTCTGTGGCATTTGCAATTGAGAACCCAATCGGTCGTTCGCATAGCGTCTGCTTTGCAGAATCGTCAATCTCAGCAAGCCATGCACGACAATCTTTTTCTAGCATTTTGGCAACTGAATCTGGTGTAATCCCAAGTTCGGCAATCTCTTCGCGGGATTGATGATTTTCGACGACGCTAGTTCTAATCTCAAAAAGAGTGTCGATATCCTCTCGCTCTGCAATTCGGATCTTCATATCTACTTTTTCTGCCTCCAAAGCATCCAACTTCAATACATACCGCCAGTACCGGATTTCAAAGTTGCTAGGCAACTCAATATCCAGTTCAAAGCCCAGTCGTTCGTACATTTTCCTGGCAGATACCATTAACTCGCTCGTATGCAGTCCGATCGTCTTTGCTCGGTCTTGCTTGGCTCGTTGGCGTAGCCTCTCGCTTGCGAGAATCGATACATTCCAAACTGAGTTGTTGTCCGATTCCCTGACTCCGGTACTGAGGTAATACAGCTAACAGCCGCATCGATGCCCATTCGGGTTGAAACAGACGAGGATTGGAGGCTCCAGGCGGATGATAAACAACCGCTCCGACTAACGATCGATCTCGTTCGGCAACAATTAATCGTCCTGGCTTGGCGATTTCTGCCACCTTAGATAAGTTCGTTTGCATCCGATCCCAATTGTCTGAGGTCAGGGCACGAGCATATTCACGATAAGCTTCGACATTGAGATTTGCAACCTCATCAAACTCTGAGTTCAGGGCATCTCGAATAATTACCGCCATAAAAATCATCCTTAGTTAAGAGCCATTTCAAAGGGTGTATGAGATCGTGTCCATCCCATCGAGCTACTTTGAGGTTTCCTGTGCCGCACGGCGAACGCCCAGTGCGAGCGCAGCCGCCTGCTGCAAACTTATACCGTTCGCCAGCGGATCTGCGTGCCGATGCACAAGTTGCCATGCGTCCGCTTCACGGCGAAAGACTTGTGTGACCCGCAGCAACCAGTCTTGCTTGGGTAAACCTCCAACCTCGGCACACACCCGCTCAATCGTCACGAGTACTGCGAAATCTGACGTGGCATAGGTGGCGACTACCTCCTGGTCGAATGTGCCGGACTTAAAGAACCGCCCCAGTGCGTCCTGTTGTGACATATCGAAGCCGTGGGTTGGCTCTCCGCCGAATGGCGACATCAGCGTGTAGTCATTCGCGTGTTCTGTCAGTGCGAGGTATCGATCGATGTCACCGCGCATGAGTGCTGTATTTGCCTCTGCTGTCTGCTGGGTCAGGTTGGCAATGTCTTCAGCAAGGGATTGGGGATTCATAGGGTTTTCCTCGATTGTCGCTATTGGGCAGCAGCTAAGTTTTTCAAAAGCGCACTCAAGCTATTGGGTTCCACTGCGGCAAGGTATTCTGGCATCAGATTTGGCGGCAACAACTCCAGCATCACCTGGTTTTCAACCCACAGCTCGATTAAATCGACCGCTCCGCCGCGTCTACACCGCACAGCTCGCCAACCTTCACGTTCGGCAATCTCATAGACTTTTTGTTCGCTCACAACCACTGAAATATTTGCATGAGTAGCCGTATAGCCCGTAGCTGGCTCAAAGTCAGCAAACTGCACGGCGGCTGTTTCTAACCCTGGCTTCAAAATCAGGCTTTTCGGCATCACCTCAATAGCTGTGCCATAAAGATCGAAACGAAAGGCAATATAGCTGCCCTCATGAGCCGGAAAGGGCACAGATCGTCCTTGCCATAACTCGGCAATTACATCAGCCACATGCTGCGGATTATTAACCGCGATCGAAATATGATGAATCATGTTAGTACCTGCTTGAGATTTTCTTCTCGATAAAATTTGATATGTGAGTTAACTTTTATGTAACTAATCCGTCCCACCCAGCCGCATCCGCCGTAACAACGATCGCGCGAGCGGCTCCTCCCGCAGGACAATATCCAACTGACCCTGCATCCCCACCCGCACGGGGCAGGATTTTGCGGCTTGTGTTAAGACTAAATCCTGGGGTTGAATCGTCACTGCATATAACGTCGGTTGGCTCAACTGGGTGGCAATCGCATCAGTCACCATTACAGGTTGGGTGGCGATCGATGTTACCTGCCCTTTTAATGTCCCAAATTCACCGTAAGGGCAAGCTGTAACGCGCATTTGAGCGATTTGATGTGGTGCGATTTGGTTAATCGATTCGGCGGGGACGAGGGCTTGAATGGTGCGATCGGGGGTGACGATCGCGATCGATTGGGTGGTGCTGCGATGGGGGATTTTGGTCGTGAGGGCGATCGAGCCTCCGAGCAAGGCTACTATACCGAGGCTGCCAAATCGCGCCCACGGGCTGAGTGGCGGCAGCAGATCGTTTAAATTGGGTAATGCTTTGGATGTCATAGAATTCATCTCTAATTTGATAAATCGTCCGTTAGTTCGGGTTAAGGATTGCCCTTTTAGGCCATTCTTGGACTGGTGCTTAGTTTTAGGTTACTGGTGCTTGGAGAACCCGGATCTGGGGGAGGCTGTCTTGATGCGCTAAACCGTCGGGAAACCCGACGAGCGCGCATCGCTTCCCCCAGACCCCCCGTTGAAGGGCGGGGTGCCGCCCCTCAAACTCCCCTGCACAAGGGTCAATCTGTGGGCATTGGGGCGCGCTTCGCATTAGCTTCGCAATGGGAATCGATCTGTGGGTTGGGGTTTATTTGTTGGTGGCGGTGTTGAAAGGAAGCTAGGAGCGAGCGAGTTCTCAATTCTCAATTCCCTGCACTGAGCGGAGCCGAAGTATCAATTCTCAATTAATTTAAGGCATCAACGCCAATTCTGGGGTCAAGAACGATCGATGCAAGCCCTCGCGCCGTCGCAATTCCGCTGGCGTACCTTGACTCACTACCTGTCCCTGCTCTAGCATCACCACCCAATCGCAAGCTCCAATTACTTGGGGTCTATGGCTGATTAGTACTGTCGTCTGACCCCGCCGATGTTGTTGCAATCGTTCTAATAACATTGCCTCGCTGACAGGATCGAGTGCGGATGTGGATTCATCCAAAATTAAGATCGCTGGATTGGCTAATAATGCTCGCGCGATCGCTAACCGTTGTCGCTGTCCCCCCGATAGGTTTGCCCCAAACTCACCTAATACTGTTTGATACTCGTCTGGTAATTGCTGGATAAATTCATCCGCCCCGACAAGCTCGCAAGCTCGCACGATCTGTTCGAGACTGGCATCGGGATAGCTAAAGCGGAAATTATCAACGATCGAGCGACTCCAAAAATGGGCATCTTGCGGTACTAATACCACCTGCTGTCGCAAACAATCTAACGCCAGATTGCCGCGATCGCAACTCCCATATTGAATAGTACCCGACTGCGGTTGGTACAAGCCCGATAGCAATTTCGCTAACGTACTTTTGCCGCAACCCGATCGACCGATTAACGCCGTCATCCTACCGCCTGGAATTACCAAATCCAAATCCTGTAGTAAATCCATGCGCCCCGAATGATGAAATCGCAATTTTTCACAATAAATATCCGCCGTTGCTGATAGCTCCACCCAAGGCTTGTGGGCATCTTGTGCATCTTCTGGAGTCGCATCCATCACTTCACCCAAGCGTTGCAAAATCACCTGAGCGCGAATGAATTCATCCACAATCCCGATCGCAGCTAACAAGAACCCAAAGAAATTCCCACTCATGCCGCTATAAGCCAACAATTGCCCCACGCTCAACCGCTGACTAATCACTAAATAACTGCCCAACCACAACAGCCCGACACTTACCAAACTCGATAAAATGCCCGTCACTGTGCCGCTATAGAGTTCCAACTTCATCGTCCCCCAACCCAAATGCGCCAACCGACTGAAATTCGCTTGATATTCCTGCCAAGCCTGTTGAGTTGCTGGGGTGGTTTTTAGTACCTGAACGCCTTGGATGGTTTCGACGAGAAAGCCTTGATTTTCAGTACTTTGAATGATTAAATTGCGAGTCTTTTGGCGAATCGCTGGTAAGAACAGAAAGTTAACTCCCACCAGCACGGCAAACATCGCTGTCGAGGCGATCGTCAATTCCCAACTATAAAACAGCATCAACATCAACGAAACTACGGCAATAAAAAACTGACTCGGCAAACCTAATACCAATTGCGCCACCAATGAATGCACCGCCGATACATCGGCAATCCGGCTCACCACCTCACCACTGCGTCGCCCTTCAAAATAGGACAGCGGCAAATGCAAGAGCTTTTGTCCATATTCGAGCACCAATCCCATCTGCAACCGTTGCCCAAAATAGCCGATTAACTGCGCCTGAATCAGATTAATGACACTCCGAATCAGCGTCATCGCTACCGTACCCACAGCCACCATCAGCAACAATTGCGTATCGCCGCGCACTAACACATCATCCGTCAACAACTGCATCATCAACGGCGAAGCCAATGCCAGTAAACCAACTACGATGTTTAAACCGATCGCTTGGATCAGCAAACCTCGATCGGGCCACACTCGTTTTACAAACTTGCCAAACCCCGTCTGCTTGTCCTCAGTCAGTTGGTGCAATGCCTCTGTCGGCGAGAGCAATAGCATCACCCCATTCGTCCAACCCGACATCAATTCCTGTTCGCTGAGATAGCGCAAGCCAATACTAGGATCGGCGACAATATATCGATCGCGGCGATTTTTACCATAGAGAACGACCCAGTGATAGCCTTTCCAATGGACGATCGCAGGCAACGGTGCTTGCGCCAGATTAGCTAAAAGTTGGGGCGAGGCTTTGACTTGGCGCGCTTGGAAACCGAGGGTTTCGGCACCTCGGCTGAGTCCGAGCAGACTGGTACCGCGCGATCGGGTGCCTGCTAGTTCGCGGATGCGACCGATGCTGAAGTTGCGACCGTAGAATTTAGCAATGGTGGCGAGACAGGCGGCACCGCAGTCTTCTTCGGATTGCTGGAGAATGAGAGGATAGCGCATGGGAGTGGGGGAGATGAAGGGACTAATGACAAAGTGGCGATCCCCCCTAAATCTATGTTTTTAAGAAAGTTAGGGGGATTGCAAGCGTTACGATCGCATCTAAAATAACTTGTTAGTAATCCTGTAGGTCACATCGTACTCACCACCATTAGCCTTAGCACGCAGGGTAAAAAAGGTATCGTTAATGGCACCGTCTACAATTTTGCCCACCAACAAAGCACCACCACTATTCTTCTTATCGAACAATTGAATCACTGCGAGTGAATCATTGGGGATGTTTGCACTCATACCAGCATTTGCAGTACGACCAGCCTTCATATTGAGCGGAGCATGTCGCTGTAAATCCTTACCATTAATGTTGAAGAACAATTCGTCAGTACCATCAGTATCGCCAGTCGTAATGCACTTAACGGATAAAATATCAACCCGCTTGCCGCCTTCGAGCATTTGAGCCTGGTCTGCGGTCAATTCCTTAAACAGTGATTCTGGGAGCAGATTGAGATTAGATTGAGAGAAAGTCATGATGTTTTTTCCTAGAGTAAATAATTGGGTTAATTTGTGGAGATCTGACAAAATTACCGAGCTACTAACTCATAAATTTGTCGTTACTCCGAACGCCGATCGATCGAAAGATTGTCATAGAAAGGGGAACTTGGAGTCATCTCTGGTTTCCCCTTTGTAAAGCTAGGGCGGATTGCTAGTATGACGATCGCACGGTAATTAGAAAATTTTGTACGTCACTTCGTAGATAGATCCGCCACCGCTAACACGAACCGTTTTACTACGAGTAGGGGTAGAGTCAAAAAAACCGCCAATAGGGACGCGAACACGACTATGGCTGTCGAACAAGTTAACGTTCGCTGTCCCATTGAAGTTCGCACCGATACCAACATTGGCAACACTGCTAGCCCGCATAAAGAGCGGGCTACCGGAATTCTGACGCTCGCGATTAATGTCGAAAGACAGGTTGTCAGAACCACCACCCGCCTGAATACAGCGAACGAACAGAATACTAATCCGGCTTCCACCTTCGAGCATTTGAGCCTGGTCTGCGGTTAATTCCGTAAACAGAGATTCGGGGAGAAGATTGAGGTTAGATTTAGAGAAAGTCATGATGTTTTTTCCTGATAAATGATGGGTTAATTTGTGGAGATCGGACTAAGTTACCGAGCTACTAACTCATAAACTTGTCATTACTCTGTTCGCGTTGGCGTTTAGCCTGCCGTAGGCACAGCGTCGGCTTTGCCGAATCGATCGTAAGATTGCTACCTCTGTCCGCTCTGATGCAGGGTTTAGCCTGCCTTTGGTAGCAATAAAGTGGAGGAAGCGATAGAAACTCCACATCTTGTCGTAAATAGCGATCGGTCGATTTTGGAACTGTCTGCATCTGTGACATCGCTCTCCTTCGAGATGCAGCAAGGGGACACAACGGTAAAACTCCCCGCCAGTGGATCTTTTTGACTGTTCGATTCTCGTTCCGTTCAGCTTCGCGTCTGCCTGCGCAGAGACGCTTTTACTGAGGCAAAGGCTGTGCCTAACGGCAAACGGTTGAGGATCGAGTATGAGTCGGTCGAATGGAGGGTTTAATTTCCTCCATGTCTTTTAGAATATTCGCCCCCAAACAGTTTGACAGCCAGAAAAGATCGGCAAAAGTCCGGTGTTGACGATCGGAAAAGATCGGATCTCTTGTTGTAAATTATCCAGATCGAGTATGACTTGTTGCCTTAAGACAGAATTCAATCATGCAATTAGCTGTAAATAATCGGCGATCGCGAGTGCTATTTTTGGATCGGATTGGCTTGGAGTTCCGATTTCTCTCTATGTTGTCACGCTCTACTTGTTACTTCTCGATCGCGCTATAGTGTTCAAATTTTCTCAGCCGATCGCGCCATACCATTCATTCTTGCAAACCATACTAAAGTACATACTTTCCTGCATAGGCATGAGATAAAGCTTCCCTTATCTTGATAGATACAGAGGCAACCGAGCAGAGTTCAACTAACTTTCTTTGCTAAATGCCAAATGTCCGATCGAGCAAACAGAAATAAGCAGGTGTCGATCGAACGGGTGCTTTAATTTTGCCGATGCCCGCATCCTCGATCGATACCAAGTCCATCAACAGGAGGTTGTATGAATACGATCGCAATTCCCAAATCCAATTACACATCAATTTTGAAAGATGCTGCCAAGATCGCTTGGCAAGTGCCGGATCTAATTGGCAATGATAAGCCGTTAGATTTCAGCAAACCCTTTTTACCAGAAGCTCTCGCTCACACGAGATCGATTGCCTGTCTCACCCCAGACGAGCAACTCACCCTCAATCACATTCGGGCTAATAAATTGAGTCGGTCGCTAAAACCTTCACTTTTTCCTAACCAAATTCAATTGTTTTTTACCTACTAAATCAAGGAGTCTTCGGTTGCAAACTATAGTTCGCTATGTTATAAATCTAGGAAAAGCCAACTGTGACAGATGAAGCTAGACCAAAGTTATTAATTGTCTATGCTACGCCTAGCGAACAAGAACCTTTTGCGGCTAGTCGGTCGAATCAAAGGAGTGACTGCGATTTCAGCTACGAGAGGTCTAAGTAAGCCGAAAGGGGGTACAAAAGGCACTTTCGGAAAATGGTAACCCACAGTTTGGCAGTGCGAACGCAATTATAAATGCGATCGGCTATCGCCTTACACCTCAGAAAATATCATGCAGCAATTAAGACTCTAAGAACACATAGAATCTGGATGGTGGGCACTTTCCTACCCTACGGAACTACCTATCTGGGTATGAACGATGAAGAATTTACCTTGTGATGTTAGTCCAGTGACGATCGATGTGAAAATTGGATCTGACTAACATTTGAGGGCGTAGCATGGAACGACAAATTAAAGATCGAGCTACCGCACCGCCGATTTGGATCGATCGAGTCGTCCTGATTTTAGAAGCAGTGCAAGACTTCATCATCATCTCCCTCCTGTCTCTTATACACATC
>NZ_PVWO01000457.1 GCF_003003845.1 Chamaesiphon polymorphus CCALA 037
ATCCAGGCAAACAGCGCGAACCCGATATCCTCAGCCGCTATCAAACCTTTCAAGAATTCCTCCGCACCAGCAAAAAATTTGGCTCCCAACGCCGCGCTAGCGAAAAACTCGCCGTCGAAATCGGCATGGAAAACCTCGCCCGCACCGCCGGATTCGCCGATCCGCAACGATTGCAATGGGCGATGGAAGCCGCCGCTATTGCCGATTTGGTCGAAAAACCGCAAGTAGTCGCGATCGAAGATACTACCATCTCCCTGAGCATTACCACCACAGGCACCCCCGAAATTACCATCACCAAAGCCGGAAAAACCCTCAAAGCAGTCCCCGCCAAACTGAAGAAAAATCCCGATATCGAGGCATTGCTCGATCGTAAACAATCGATCGTCAAACAAGCCTCCCGAATGCGGATTTCCCTCGAACAGGCAATGGAGCGCGGCGATGCCTTTACCAAAGCAGAACTCCACCAACTAGCCCAGCACCCCGTCCTCGCCCCAATGCTGCGCCAACTCGTCCTCATCGCCACCACTGGCACCGAGATCGGCTACCTCGAACCCAACGGCACCGAACTAGTCTCGCCCCACGGCACAGTCACGATTACCGCCGAAAAATTCCGCATCGCCCACCCCCACGACCTCCTCGTCACCAAAGAATGGCATCTCTGGCAACAAGAATGTTTCACCACCGCCCGCCAGCAGCCCTTCAAACAAGTCTTCCGCGAACTTTATGTCACAACTGCCGCCGAACAGACCAAGACAGGTTCCAAACGCTATGAAGGGCATCAAGTCAATCCCCGCCAAGCGATCGCCCTCTTCGGACAACGCGGCTGGATCTCCTCCCCCGACGAAGGCTTGCGCCGTACCTTCCACCAAGAAGGACTGATCGCCCTCGTCTCCTTTGCCAATGGCTACTACACCCCCCTCGAAGTCGAAGGCTTGACGATCGATCGACTCAATTTCTACAAACGCGACGAATGGAAACCCCTCCCCCTGGCTGACATCCCCCCACGCATCTTCAGCGAAGTGATGCGCGATCTCGATCTCGTCGTCAGCGTCGCCCACATCGGCGGCGTAGATCCCGAAGCCAGTGCCTCCACCGTAGAAATGCGATCGAGCATCCTCCGCGAAACCTGTCGCCTGATGAAACTAACTAACGTCCAAATCCAAGGCAGCCACGCCCTAATTAATGGCGAAATCGGCACCTATTCGGTACATCTGGGCAGCGCGATCGTCCATCGTCAACCAGGCGGCGCACTCTGCATTCTCCCCGTCAGTTCCCAACATCGCGGACGACTATTTTTACCGTTTGTGGATGACGATCCGAAGACGGCCGAAATCATGTCGAAGGTGTTGCTGTTAGCTAAGGATCGGGACATTCAAGATCCGACAATCTTGGAGCAGATTTTAGCTAAGTAGTTAAATTTCAAAAAAATTAAGGCAGTTGTACTGTGTCTTCCTCTCGATCGAATAATTTACCTTTCGGATACTCTTTAAGATTAGCTACTCAACAAGATATAGGAAGAATACTCTTTTTTTCCTGGCATGATTCTTATCTTGATATAATCACCCTAATCTTAGTGGCTGTACTGCTAATAATATTTTAGCAGCTAATATACAACTACTCTATGTTAATTTTTACAAGTTTTTTGTATAGCAACCGCCAAGGCGATTAAGACACTACACTTAAAACACTTTCGATCGCGTCTCGAAGACAATCAAATTGAGCAATTTGCTTACGGATTCGACTTTTCAACCACGACCAACATCGTTCAATTTTATTTAGATCGGGTGAGTAAGGTGGTAAATATTGTAACTGACAACCTGCGGCTTCGATTAATTCTTGAATTTTGCCACCTTTGTGGAAAGTTGCATTATCCGCAATTATCAATTGTCCAGGTTTAAGGCTTGGAACTAAACAAGTTTCTAGCCAGGTTTCAAATACGGTTCGGTTACAAGCTCCCTCAACTGTGAAAGGTGCAAATAATTCACCATTACACCAAGCCGCAATCATGTTCACTCTTCCGCCTCTGCTGCCACTTTTCAATGCATGAAACCTTGCTCCTCTCTCATTCCAACCATAACCATATTCATCTCTGTTGTCCATTCCTGATTCATCTATGTAGACTAATTCTTGGACTGAATAATTTATAATTTTTTTAACGAATTCTTGCCTTTTCTCCTCAGATCTTTCTCGATATCCGTAAGTTTTTTTTTTACGAGTTAGCCCAATTTTTTTTAAAGCTCTGGATATTGTTCGATCGCTAATTTCTCCATCCCACAGTTTAGCCATCTCTACTTGTGTTTTCTCGCCATTAACTTTGGCAAATTCCCTGAATTTCTCCCAATCAGTTATTTTATGCCCATTTCCCGGCACTGCTCAGTTATGGAGTGACACATTTAAAGCTTCTGGTGGAAAGCAATTCGAGCATCGTAATCGGGCGATTGATGTAACCCATTGCCATCGCTGGAGTTTCCATCTTGCCCAACCCCCAATGTGGTCTGACCCAATTGTGAATCATCCGCTGCATATTCAATGCTCGGTTCAATCCTTCAACCGCCTTGGCGTACAAATTTTGCCTTCTGCGGTATCCGCTAGCTCGTCTTCGTAAAGAGCTGTTTTGGGCTTCATTATGATTAGCATGTACGTCTGATTTAGGACTAATTGGGGTGAATGGATGCTCTTGCTTTAACCACTCAATATGTGGTTTTCCCTGAGAACCCTTGACCTTGATGGCTACTTCTACTCCTTCTCTCCATACTTTCCGGTACTGATAGGTTAGTGGCATTTCACTTGACTTGAGACGCACACTAGCGAGCTTCCATAGCTCTTTTCCATACCGTCGCTCCCCGTCTGTAAACCATCTGATTGATTCACTCGATCGTGCCCAATTCCATGCACTTGTGACTCCGTTTTTAAACAACTGAGCATTCTTTAATCCAGCCTGTGCTTCAATCCAGTAACGGGTTTCTCGTTCGATAAAATGGATTGTCCATCCTTCACTTTCTGCGGGGGGGAAGGTTCTCGCCAATGCGAGTATACACCTCATCTCCTTCAATTGTTATTTCTTTTTCTGCTGGTGCTGGCGGTGACCAATTCGATATTGCTGCCGATAAATGTTTTTCCCAATTAACTACACTATTTGCCGCCACTCCCAAAATTCGGCCTGTCGCTCTCAAGCCTAATCCTTCGCTTCTTGCTTTCATTGCCAATGTGATTGTTGCTACTGGCGTTTTTAGCTTCGCCATTGGTGTCCCACTTCGCTCATTAAATCTTCTGCCACATTCTTTGCACAAGTATCTTTGAACTGATTTCCCTCCCGCTCGATTTTTGCCATTTCTAACTGTCAGCTCACTTTCACAATATACGCAGTTCATTTCCCTCTATTGCATACTCTGACTCCATTATAGCAATCACCCTTTACCTGAACAGTGCCTTTAACGGTACGACTTAGTTTTCACGAGCAGGTAGAAGATGAGCAGAAAGAAGCAATCTGTCTTCAAGTCAACTATGCCTTTCGAGAATTTCAACAGAATTTAAATCACCCTTAAATCAATCGATCTTTAATAAAAAATATCCCCGACTTATTCAATAAGTCGGGGATACAAACTCACTTTTTTGGAAAACTTATGATTCGGTAGCAACTGCCCGAACATCTATAACTTGGCCAGATGCATCTGGAGTATTCGGTGTCGATCGATTAGTTTTAGATTGCAATTTTGTCTTAGCAACTTGCGCGACTTCCGACACTAGTAGAGAAATAATTAGCGTATCATCAACTAACCCAGCAAAAGGTAAAAAGTCAGGAATCAAATCGATCGGGCTGAGTAAGTAGGCGATCGATGCAGCTACAACCCACCAGCGATATTTAGGATTTTGTAATAAACCACGATACCAGTTGTGCAGAGATTGAATATTGAAGTTCATCGCTTGATTCCTGATGTGCTTTTGTCTGTACTTATATCATCTCAAATTCCCAAGATTTGTACAGGTACGGTAAACCCATTGTTTATGGTGGTTGTTCCCACTTTAAGGGTGGATGGGTGGATGGGTGGATGAGTAATGAGTAATGGGTAATGGGTAAAAGAATCATTCTCTCTCCCAGTCTCCTCGTCTCCCAGTCCCATAACTAGGCGACGTTACCGAATAAATAATGGGTCATTTCGCCGCAGATGCCTTCGAGTTCGATCCGGCTCGATTCTGGCAATCCAAAGCCGATGTAACTAAGTACTTCTTCCCAGGCTTGCAGTTCTGCCATTGTCTTTACTTGGCGCAATTTTTCGGCATAAAAATTATGCCAAAACAGGGGTGCGATGTGGTCGTATTTTTTCCAGCGTTTGCGCCAAGCGCGAACATCTCGATGATTGGGTAAGGCTACACCGACGATCGGTGGTAAGTCAGCATAACTGACAAAGGTACTCGTCTTTTTACCAACCACATGCACCACATATCGCCAACAATTGACTTTGTAAATCTCATCTGGCGATCGCTTCAGGTGCATGGCTACAGCAGATTTGGTTACAAATCGACTTTGCGGATTGGTAACTACTGGCGTGGGCGCGGGTTTGGGTGAGGCTAACAACATTTGAGGACACCAAAAAGGGCGAAGGAATTATTGGTGATGCACGGAGTCGGGGTGGGTTTACAGAATCGATCTGATTGTTAGGTAGATTTACTAATATTATAGTACATTTTTACCAAAATGGGTAGGGATGAAGCTCGATCGTAACCTGAATTTCGATCGAAATTCAAGCCCCCACATATGG
>NZ_PVWO01000458.1 GCF_003003845.1 Chamaesiphon polymorphus CCALA 037
CGCGACAGCCAAGGAGCAACGCATTGTCTCGATCGAGGATGTCGATTCGCACAACGTTCCCTATTTTTCACTAATAGTCGTCCCCAGCAAAACCCAACTCTAAAAAAATCCCCTCCCACCAAAGGTACCCGCAAGAAAAAAATCCCCTCCTCGGAGGGGTGCCCGAAGGGCGGGGTGGGTTCACCATCTACGCTACAAACCACTAATCCCGACTGCTCAAACATCGATAGCAATCTTATCTAGACATGCTGAAGAAGCGGTTTGGAGGTGGTTGGTGCTTAGTAGAGATCTCACCCACCCCGCCCTGCGGGCACCCCTCCAGGGAGGGGATTTTTTTAGATTATTGGGTGTCAAGGATTGCTTTGATTTGGGATTTAATCGATCGATCTGCGACTAAAATTTTCTCGATGATTTTATGGACTGGCTCATCATTAAGAGATTCTCGGACGGATTTTACCTTGCCGCCACGGAGGGCAAACAGAATACTCGAATATGGCAAATCTTTAACAGCCAAGGCAAAATCTTTTTGTACGGAAATATCTTGATATCGTTCCCAGTTAGCTTCGATTTCGGGAATCAGAGCTTGATATCGTTCCTTCATTTGGCGATATAAGTCCGTCCATTCTGGAAAATAAACCAAGAATTCCTCGCCCTCATTAGCTATTAAAATTTTGGTCAATCTAAGCGAACAAAAACCGCCCATGAGATGTTGAATTGCGACATATTGAGGCGATTTAACTTTGACGCGATTAAAATGGCGATCGCACACTACATAGCCCTCAGTCGCGATCGGATTGAGGAGATTGGCGGCAGCTTTAATTTCGAGATCGTTAGTTAGGGGATAAGTAGCCACCTATTACAACCGCACGCCCTTCGCCGTAATTAAAAAATTTATCATAAGGATAAGCAACGATCTGCCAATCATTGGCTCGATCGAAGATAATGCCTCTACTTTGTCTGACTACTAGCTGACTCATGGGCGAGTCCATCATCGAGTACTTCAAGCACACCAAATTTGGATAGTACTGGTGAGCGACAGCATTAATATGATAGGTTTCTACAAGTTTTTCTAATCCGTTAGTTCGTAAATAATTCTGTAATTCCACGCGCTAGCCTTTCCTACCGATATTTTAGGTATCCTACAAAGTTAACCAGCTATTTTCCCGAAAGTTAACTAAATAATTAATTGAGCTTGATTGCCGATTCGACCGAATTACTAAAAAAGGATCGATTTGGTTTTGAAATAGTTAGCTATAATAACAACTCAATATCGCTTGAAGATCGAATTAAATTAAATTTGGCAACTACCAATTATTATCCATATTTATTATTAGGCACGATGGCACTGAATATCGGGATAGCAACATTGTTACCTGCGATCGCTACAGCTCCGATGTCACTACAACTAGTAATATATAAACTCAACGATCGATCTGTAAATATTTTGTAATTGACGAGTAAATACTCATGTATCGATCGGGGGTAAACTGCCCAATATTACTGCAATCATCAGATCGATCTCCACATCGACACAGAATGCACCAGTAGAAGCGATCGGCACGATCGATCCGGTTTCAATAAGTTTTAATAATATTGAGAAGGTATAGCACATTGCCAATAAGATGGTATGGTTAATCGCAGAATTTTCACTCGAACATTCCAAGTATGACCATTAAGCATCTCACACCTGTTTTGTTTGGCCTTATCTTATCTGGCGGAATCATGGCTGCTGCGACAACAGTACAGCCACAGATCGGTCTAGATCGAGATCTTCAAGCCCAAAATAGTGCTACTCTGTCCACCGCTACTACTCAGCAATTAGAGCGAGTATCGGATTTCGTACTCCGGCTCGTCTATTTTGGCTTGCCTAGCACCTTAATTTTTGCCGTGTTGCTTCACAACCAGCGCAAACAGCAGCAGACTCAACTAGTCGCACAGTTGGTAAGGATTCGGGACAAAAAATAGTCTCGGCTGGCTGTAGGCTTTGGATTCAAATAGCAACGCGATCGCGATCGAGGCTGAATCGGCTAAAGTACTAATACTCGTACCGCCGCCCCAGCCTCGATCGAATATATTTCGATCGGTACCACTGCGAGCGCATTCGTACCTGCCAGATTAATTAAATTTGCCGAATTCTGGGCACCACCTGCCAGACTAAACTGATATCGACCGTTAATTAGCTCCAATTGTCCCCAGAGATAAGTTTCGCGCTTGCTGTCAGCAGTCAACTCTTGGGTAGTTATCGCTTCGATCCAGGCGGGTTGGTACTTAGACTCTGGTAAACCCGAAAATTTGGCGATCGCGAGTTTGACAAATCGCCAACAACTAACTAGAGCGGAAACGGGATTCCCTGGCAATCCAAAATAAACCACAGCGCGATCTTCAGTCTCAAATTTAGCCACCGTCAACGGTTTGCCCGGTTTAATTGCTACCGCTCGCACCTGAATATCTCCGCCCAACTCCGCCAAGATCGCCTCTACATAGTCATAATCGCCCACAGAGACGCCGCCAGTAGAAAGGACGAAATCTGCCGAGGAGATTGCTTCAGACATGGCAGCGGTCAATTTTGCCCGATCGTCGGGGATAATTCCCATGCAGATCGGGATGCCCCCAGCTTGAGTCACAAAAGCAGCTAAAGCGTATTGATTGGAATCGACAATTTGTCCGGGTTTGAGGGGTTGGCTAGGCGTCACCAATTCATCACCAGTAGAGAGAATCGCCACGCGCGGACGACGGTAAACCTCGACTTGACTACATCCCGTCGCCGCTAAAATCGCCATTTCGGGCGGATTTAACACCGTACCCACAGCTAACAGCGGATCGCCAGTGCGGGAGTATTCTCCCCGCTGGCGCACGAACGATCGTGCAGTTGGCGCGATCTGAATTTTGACAAAATTTTTCTGGACGCGCTGGGTATGCTCTTGCATCACAATGGTATCGGCACCTGCAGGAACGATCGCACCTGTAAATATCCGCGCGGCTTCTCCCGATTGAATCTCGCGTTGGGGCTGATATCCCGCCGGAATTTCTTCTACGACTTCTAAGGTAATCGGATGCTTGGGCGTACTCGATCGCACATCGGCAAATTTTACCGCATAACCATCCATCGCCGAGTTATCCCAGTGGGGAAAGTCCAACCGACTGTCGATCGATGTTGCCAAAATTCGTTCGGTTGCCAGCGCAAGATCGATCGATTCTGTGGCACTCACGGGTTGAACTAAATCGAGAATAATCTGTTCGGCTTGGGAAACGGGTAGCATGAGACTAGGATTGGTAAATTACTCTAGATCGTAGTCTTATCCGGCAGAAATTAGGTTAACATTTCCCACTCCCCGCTCCCCGCTCCCTGCTCCCTGCCACAACAGCAACTAAATTTACATCGTAGACTAGTAATCCATCTCGATCGACAGGATCGTCAATCGCCACCTTTTAAAGCTCTATTAAAATTCTGACGGTAGGAAGCATTGACGACGTAACAGACTGGCCATAGCAAAGCGAGGACGATTTTAGTCGGGAGAGTGCGTTGATAGTTGGTACGGTTGTAGTTGCGCGAAAATCTCCAAACCCCATATCCGTATGCCCCAACCAAGCCGATGACAACGAAGTTCATAAGTCTTTTGTATGAATCCTATTTTACTGACGACCGCTACAGAATAGATCGTGAAATTATCTTATCGTGACAATCTACAATTTATTTTAGCTCGATTCCCGAATTATCGATTGAGACAGATATATTAACCTATGCGATCGGGTAAGGCACAGGCTTCCAAAATAGATTAACAATTAAGATGTATCGGGTGAATACCCCCCTAGAACAGAAGATATGCAACTGCGCGCAGTATTGATGGCTGGAGGTTCGGGGACGCGGTTGCGACCTTTGACCTGCGAAATACCCAAACCGATGGTACCAGCGATCGATCGACCGATCGCCGAGCATATTATCAACTTGCTCAAACGCCATCACATTAACGAAATTATTATTACCCTGCATTATCTGCCAGAGGTCATTCAGAATTATTTTGGCGATGGCAGCGATTTTGGGGTCAAGATCCACTATGCGATCGAAGCAGAACGTGCATTGGGGACGGCTGGCTGTGTCAAGAATGTGGAAGAAATTCTGGGCGGTACCTTTCTAGTAATTAGTGGCGATAGTCTCACCGATATCGATCTAACTGGCGCGATCGAATTTCACCGCAAAAAAGGTGCCAAAGCGACGATTATTCTGACGCAGATCCCCTATCCGGTCGATTTTGGGGTGGTAATTATCGATGAGGATCAGCGGATTCGCCGCTTTTTAGAAAAACCTTCAGCGAGCGAAGTATTTTCGGATGCCGTGAATACGGGCATTTATATCCTCGAACCCGAAGTCCTCGACTATCTGCATCCCGATACCGAAGCCGACTTTTCGCAAGATTTATTCCCGCAACTATTGGCTCATGATATTCCCATGTACGGCTATGTCGCCAAAGGCTACTGGTGCGATATCGGTCAACTCGATACCTATCGTGAGGCGCAATACGACGCCCTGCGGGGCAAAGTCAAGCTCGATTGGCCGTTTCCCGAAACTAGTCCGGGGATTTGGATCGGGGCGAATACTTATATCGACCCGACCGCCCAAATCGAGGCTCCAGCAGTAATTGGAGCCAATTGCAAAATCGGCGCGCGGGTAAAAATCTCTGCCGAGACGATCGTCGGCGATAATGTCGCGATCGGTCGTGGTGCCAATCTCAAACGTCCGATCGTCGGCAATGGCT
>NZ_PVWO01000459.1 GCF_003003845.1 Chamaesiphon polymorphus CCALA 037
GTACCTATGTTTAGGTTAAATGAAAAAGTGAGTTACTGTTGTTGTTGTTTAATATAAAATATTTGTATGAGATAAACTGGGTCGCCAACGGAGATAGCCGATTCAATATTAGTGTTCACAACCTTGAGGTACATTTTCTCGGCAGTAACATTGCAGCTTGCGATTTTAATCCCTTCACCCATTTCAGCCAGCTCAGGCATGACCATCGCTAGGATTTCGTGGTTGTCAACTATACGGTAGCGATTGCTCAGAAAGGCGCGCATCTGGTGCCGTAAAGTCCGAATCAGCGAGGTTTCGCCCTGCTTTTTACCCAGCCAATAGTTAACATTGGTTGACAAGAGTTCGGGAGATACCGAGCGCATCCGATCGTAATAGGGCTTTGGAACCTGGAGACGGCTTGCTATTTGAGCGTGGGCATAGTCTGTAGCTGGCATCTCTTCACTGCCATTTGAGGTTTCGAGATGAAAGTTGCCATTGCCGAGCATACTCAAGCTAGAGGTGGGCGCGTGGAAATCGCGCTTAGTCTCTTGTTGGGCAGTGAGTTCTTGCGCGAGTTCGACGAGAGTTAATCCGGTTTTCATGATATTCTCCTCAAGAATAGTTATGGATGGATACGAGAAAGCCGCCAAATCCAGATAGATTTGGCGGCAGAATATAGGTGAACTTCATATAGCTGCGGCTCGCCGCGTCCCGATCGACAAGAGACGATCGGGACGCGGCGAGCAACGAGATATCAAGCGGCAACTGGGGTCTTCGCCGCTTTCTTACTCCGAGTGTTCGAGGTCTTCCGCTTAGACTTAGCTGGAGTATCACTAGGGGCGATCTGCTCTACGGAAGCTGCAACCTCAGTAGGGGTGATTTCTGCGGCTGGTGCTGCGACAGGCAAATAGATGACAGCGATGACACTGGCGATCGAGATCCCGATAGTGCCAGCATCCCGACCGAGCCGAAACTTGCCACTAACGATGAGATTGGCTTCGGGCACGAATAACCGCTGGCTGAGTTCGGTAGTGGGAATCGCAAATAGAACTTTGATGTCCCCGTCGATGGCAGTACCAACGATTTTGTCACCGTTAACGTCAGCGGTCAGAATAATGAGGTTGGAAATGGCAGTGTTCATGTGAATCCTCCAAAGATAGGGTGAGTAATGAGTACCGATCGGTTCTCTGCGCCTAGTAGGCGATCGGTGCGTCGCATAATTGCAAATCCGAAACAGCAACCACAGGTTTAAAGAGGGCGATCGAACCGTCAGGCATAGGTTCAAAGGTCAGCTCCCCAGTGACGGAGATCGTGTCGCCTTTACGGATGACTTGGGCAGCATCGACGAAAGCGTTGCTGAATCTGACAGCAAACCAATCTTTTCCATCACCAGTTGGCACTGCCAGCGCAGCTTCGAGCATCGCACGATCGCCAAATAAGCACTGGGGAGCGCGACCGACTAGACCGGAAATCGTAACTAGCATCAGCAAAAATTCTCCAAAAGATGGGTGAGTTGAAGCAGTATTGCTTCAGCTAGATTCGGCTCTGCCGATGGTCTGTACTGTCACTTCAATAGCGCATCAGCTAGAGTCTCCTCCAGTTGGAGGAGGAGTGACAACTTTGGATGGAATCGGACAAACACCAAAGTATTCGGCACGAGCAAACATACGCATTTGTAGGGCTTGATGTCGCAGTTCGAGGATCGAGTACTCCGAGTCAATCTGCTGGTGCAAGAGTCTCAATCGTTTCTGGATGTGAGTTTCGGTCGTAATTGGAGCGGCAACTTCGGTAAAATTGAAGTCGATGCAGCGACCTTTGTTGAGGTAGATACCGAACTTGTCGAATTTTGCGACATAGCCTTCATAATTCCAATATCTTTGTGGTGCTAGACTATGGCGACCTTCCCGCAACGAACCAACATTACCGTGCCGTCCGAATAACTTCTTGGCATACTGCCCTTGCAAGGTCGTTGGCGATTTTATCGATATCTAAATATTCGGGCGTTGCTGAATTGATGTATGATATGGCGATCGAGGCGGACAAATATTATTGAAATTGGATGGCAACTTTAGCTAGATTCAATAGTTGGCTGAATATGGAACAGGAACATCCCAGAATTTTAGATAATGAACTAGTAATCTAACTGAATGTGCCAGCATTTCTTTCGACTTAGAATAGCAAAGTGTCTTGCGATGAAGTCGAGCTAAATAGTGTCTGAGTCTTGTATTTTCTCCTTCTACTCTAGTCATATAAGTTTTGCAGATAATTTGGTCTCCATCTGGAATGAATATGGGATAAACTGTCCATCCATCCGTGACATAAAAGTAACACTTCCAGCTACCAACTAATTCCCACAATGGTTCAAAAGTCTTCGCACTATGGTCGCCCATTACCCACCCTAAAATTCCTACCTGAAAGTGGTCTACTGCCGTCCACAGCCAGATCTTATTTTTTTTGAGCCAACAAATGTTTCCAGTTCATCTAACTCGCCTACTTGTGGTATTGTTTCTGGATCGTAAGCATTTGGGAGTAATTCACCTACTTGCTTAACCCAATTAATAATACTGGTATGATGTACTCCCTTAATTCGCTCGATTGCTCTAAAACCCATCCCATTTACATACATTAAAATACATTCTTTTTTGATTTCTTCTCCATAGCCTTGATGCGTTTGATAGCAATCTATGAATTGCCGACCACAATCAACACATATATGATTCTGCTTACCTGCTTTATGCCCATTTTTATTAACACGAGTTGACTTGCATTCTGGACATTCGATCGAATTTAACTTGCCGTTCATTGTTTTTAGTCAATTTTGTTCTCGATCGCTATATCATACATTAATTCAGCAACGCCAATATTCGCTCGTGCAACAGAATTTAAACTCACTAATATAGGCTCTAAATTTTCTGAGATTCGGTTGGTTCATAATAAATTGGGTGTAAAAAAGCCCCAAGCCTTAAAATTGCTTGGGGAAAGTTTTGACATATTACATTAAAGTCTGGCAATTACCTCGATCGCATCCTCTCGATCGATAGGAAAACCACTGCCACTTCTACCCCAGAGCGGCAGACCTTTCCATGTAACGACGGATTCATCTTGGCAATTGAGTTTGTCGTAAAGCCAGTTAGAAACCAGCCAAACTTCTAGTAACTCAACAGGATTGGAGGTGATGTTATTTGCTTGGGCACAATCTTTCCATGCCTGTCCAGCAGTTGAGAATATGGGATCTGATTCGTTGAACGCATCCGCAGCTCTGACATCAGCTTCTAACAACACTTCAATTGAGATTGCTTCCCACCAGAAATATTTGTTGTTTGTGATATCATAATCGACGTGAAATTCTTTACCTTCTAGACTCATACAAGCCTCTTCATAGTCGAATCGTGCTGGAAAGATTTCAGCGATTTCGGCGTTGATTAAATGGACTTTGCGGACGATATGTTTCTGGACTAGTTCGTTAGGTGTCATGGCGATCGTACATTTTTACTTAGAGATCTATAGTCAATTGTTTGAAATCACAATCCTTACCAAACTGCTCTTTAAGCCAACGATTGGCACTTATTAGACTTCTAATAATTTCAGCCCAATTATTTCGATCGTGTTCGTCAACTCCGTATTCGTCATAATATCGATCGAGTAATCTTCCAGCTTCGATTATCGATGTACCTGCATCGAAGGCAATGCCCTCCATCTTTTTGTTGACAGCAAATTTAGTCGCCGCATTGCTGCGTTTCCAATAGATGCTATGCCAAATTTTGTAGCGAGTCTCTAAAAGCTCGTAAGCGATCGTCATCTCTATCCCCGCCAAAATTAGTAATTGATTATGCTGATAATCTGGAAATCTTTTCAACCGCTGTAAACTTGAGCCGACTCCGGCTGTAGATGAATACATAATGTCCTCCAATTAATAAAAATACCTGCGAACTCTGGGGAAATTCGCAGGTAAGGTCGGTCGATGGATTAAACGGCTAGAATGGAATGTCAGCTTCGTCCTCACCATCATCGGTAGTAAGAGTTGTTGCGACTGGCTCAGGAGGGGCAGGAGCGATCTGGGCGATGAGCTTGGCAGCGGCGAAAACTGCTGGCTCGACGGGGATATCCAGCAATTGGAGGACGCGATTTGCTAGATCGTCATTACGACCGAGAAAGAAGCTCTCCCAGTTATCCTTTGTCGGTTTGGTATGACTGGCAACCTTACAGGCAAAAGCTTTCTGCCCGTTACCTGCCAGTTCCCGCATGACCTCGAACTCGAATACACATAAAGCGTTAAATTCGAGCGTCTTCGGACGTGAGGAAATGCCGTTAGCCTGGGCGTGACACATAGTTAGTTCGAGGAGGAACTGTTGATGGTGCGTGGCGAAAGTGGCTTGCGTGGCACCTTTGGTGATGTATTGCATGGGGATTTCATGCAGGGGGCGATTATCACGATCGAGTAGCAACACTTCAAAGATCTGGACATTGGTGATACCAACTCGACCTTTAAATTCGCGATAATTACCAAGCAGTTCCAGCTCTGAGTTACCGTTTTCGGCTTTGATAGTTCGAGCGGCTAGCAGTCCTGACTTGGGTACTACTAGCATCCGAGGCTGGCGGAATATTAAGCCTTTCTCGATCGCCCCGCTGGAGAAGGTATAGGTGTCCAACGTTTGGGGCACATTTAACCAACTTGCTTTTGCCATTTGGTCGAAGCTGACAAAGTACCCACACTCTTCAGGATTCTCGCCACGCAAACTTTGGATGAATGGCAGTTTAGCATTGGGATTACAA
>NZ_PVWO01000460.1 GCF_003003845.1 Chamaesiphon polymorphus CCALA 037
TTTACCCTCTGGGGTGTTTGTCTATAACCATCGATTAAAATTACTAGAGGATATTCGATCGGGTTTATTTACACTACTGTGGCGACAGATCCAAGCTATTCGTCAATATGGTGAGGATTGTGATGCGGTTTTTGCAATTGGTGATGTCATTGTCCTAGTCGGTGCTTATTTATCTGGGAAACCTTACATGGCATTTACTTCGTCTAGTTCAGCATATTATGAAAATCGGATGAAATTCGATCTGTTGACTAATTGGCTGCTGAAATCAGATCGTTGTCGGCAGATATTTACGCGCGATCGATATACGGCGCAGATGTTAAATCAGCAGGGTTATCATCAAGCAATTTGCGTTGGTTTACCAGCAATGGATGCACTCGAATTGACAGGTAAAGATTTACCATTATTACCCAATTTACCTTTTGTTGCATTATTGCCAGGGAGTAGATTGCCAGAGTCTAGCACTAATTTCCAGTTACTTTTAGATTTAGTAATTGCCACAATACCCCTGTTCCCCAACGGGATTCAGTTCTGCGCCGCTGTGACACCAAATCTGTGCCTACCCGATCCAACTGGGACTATCCCCATCCAGCAACTAGCAGCGCAATGCGGATGGCAGTATCAAGCCCCAGGTTATCTGACTCATCCTCAATATCAAATTAAACTCCACTGCATTTATGATGCCTTTGCAGACATTTTATATCAGTGCGACTTAGTTGTCGGAATGGCTGGGGCGGCGATCGAGCAAGCAGTTGGTTTAGGCAAACCAGTCATTCAAATTCCTGGTGCTGGCCCTCAGTTTACATATACTTTTGCCGAAGCGCAAATGCGACTGTTGGGTTCATCAGTTCAGACTATCGGCACTCAGCCAGCAACTGCCGAAACTATCGTTCTGGCTGCACAAGCTATCCATCGCACTCTTGAGAACCCGCAATATCTCGAACAATGTCGGGCAAATGGATTGGAACGGATTGGAACTGCTGGTGGTGGTGCTGCAATGGCACGGATTTTTGCCAAAGAGTTTCTAAAAACTGATTTGTCCTAATATATCCCAAAGATAATGTTTGATTTTCTAATTGTTGGAGCTGGTTTTGCTGGTTGCACTTTGGCAGATTGTATCGCTACAAAGCTAGGGCGTAAAGTGCTCATTATCGATACTAGAAATCATATTGGTGGTAATGCTTACGATTACTACGATAATGCTGGCGTATTAGTTCATCGCTATGGTGCCCATATCTTCCATACTAATAGTAAGAAAGTTATCGATTATCTTTCCAGATTTACACAGTGGCGAGTCTACCAGCATGAGGTTTTGGCAAAGCTTGATGGCGATCTTTATCCAATTCCCATTAACTTAAACACGATTAATAAGCTCTATGGTTTAAATCTCAATAGTCAAGAACTTGCAGACTTCTACGATCGGGTTAGAGAAAAATATGACAGGATTGAGAACTCCGAGCAGGCTGTGATTGGGAAAGTAGGCAAAGATCTCTATAACAAGTTCTTTAAAAATTATACATACAAGCAATGGGAGCTATGGCCACACGAGCTAGATGCCTCGGTTTGTGCGCGGATTCCGGTGAGAACAAATAAAGACAATCGTTATTTTGGTGATAAATATCAACTAATGCCATTACATGGCTATACGAAGATGTTTGAAAAGATGCTCTCTCATCCTAATATCAAGCTCATGCTCAATACGAGTTTTGAAGAGGTTCAAGGATGGATAAAGTTCGACCATTTAATTTACACGGGACAAATCGATCGATTTTTTGATTATCAGTTTGGCAAACTACCCTATCGTTCATTACGATTTGAATTTGAGACTCATGATACTGAGTACTTTCAACCAGTCGCTGTTGTTAACTATCCCAACGATTACGATTTTACGCGCATAGTGGAATCCAAGCATATTACCGGGCAAAAGCATTCTAAAACAACGATTTACCACGAGTATCCAGAAGCAGAAGGAGATCCTTATTACCCCATACCACGTCCAGAAAATCGAGAACTATTCCAGAAGTACAAAAATGCAGCAGCAAATCTACAAACAGTTACTTTTGTGGGTAGATTAGCTCAATATCAATATTACAACATGGATCAGGTTGTTGCCGCTGCATTAACTGTATTTGAAGACCGAATTAGTCAGCTTTGAATTAGCAAATCTACAAACAGTTACTTTTGTGGGTAGATTAGCTCAAGATCGATACTACAACATGGATCGAGTTGTTGCCGCTGCATTAACCGTATTTGAAGACCGAATTAGTCAGCTTTGAAGTAGCAAATCTACAAACAGTTACTCGCCTTGAAGTCATCCTAAATTTCTTGACTGAATTGTCGAGCATAAAATTGGGCGTAACGTCCAGATCGATCGAGTAATTCGCTATGAGTACCTGCTTCGATAATTTCGCCATTTTCGACGACTAAAATGCGATCGGCTTTGCGGACTGTTGCCAAACGGTGAGCGATAATAAATACCGTGCGATCGGCCATGATTCTTTCTAGTGCTTCTTGAACTAAGGCTTCTGATTCGGAATCTAGCGCGGAAGTTGCTTCGTCGAGAATCAGAATGCGTGGATTAAAGAATACCGCTCTAGCGATCGCGATCCGTTGTTTTTGTCCGCCCGATAAGGTCGTCCCTTTCTCGCCAACGTAAGTATAATAACCTTGCGAAAGTTGAGAGATAAATTGATGGGCGTTAGCAATTTTAGCCGCTTCTTCGACATCTTTAATGTCAAAATCTGTCTGCCCAAAAGCAATATTCTGGGCGATATGTCCCGATAGTAATACGGTATCTTGTGGAACGATACCAATTTGACGGCGTAGACTTTTGAGTGTCACATCCCGGATATCGATACCATCGATCGAGATGCTGCCAGATGAGACATCATGAAAGCGGTTTAATAAACTGAGGATCGTACTTTTTCCCGCTCCGGAAGTACCGACTAGGGCGATGGTTTCTCCAGCTTTGACAGTCAGATTAAAATCTTTGAGAATTGTTTTGTCGGATGTATAGCCAAAGTTGACATTGCAATATTCAATTTTACTAGCCGCTGGTGGTAGCACGATCGCGTCGGGACGTTCGACAATTGTTTGCGGAATAGTTAGTAATTCAAAAACTCGATCGACTGAAGCTTCAGCTTGCTTTAACTCGTTATAGTTGCTGGTAGTCAGTGCGATCGGGCTGATAATTAGGACGATATTAGTTAGGTAAATGACAAATTCAGCAGATGTTAAATTACCTACTGAAATTTGAATACTAGCTAGCACGAATATAAATAAAATACTAATAACTTGCAAAAAACTAACGATCGGATGTTGCAGCGCATTAATTTTTTCAGTGAGATATTTAGCCTGCCGATTGAACTCGGCTTCTCGTCCGAATTTCTGGCAAGCATAATCTTCAGCCGCAAAAGCTTGAATCATCCGAATGCTACCGAGATCTTCTGTTACTAGCGAAGATAGCTCGGCAACCTGATTTTGACTTTTCAATGATTGTTTTTGAAGTTTTTCGCCAAACCAGCCAACTAAAACAGCAATTATTGGTGCGATAATAAACACTGCTAAAGTCAGTTGCCAGTTGAGATAAACCATATATCCCAAAATGACAATTAACTGAAGTACGCACGGTATAAATTGATGGCAAATCTTATTAATAGTTTCGCCAATTTTATCGATATCCTCAGTCAATCGATATGCTAAATCGCCTAATTGCATCTGCGATAAGCGATCGCCACTCAAGCTAAGTAGGTGTCCGTAAGCATGTTTGCGTAAGTCTAACGTAATGCCAAACGCGGCTTTAGCCATCAAAGTATCCAAACCATATTGCGCGATGCCTTGGAAGATATATACCAATCCCCCAAATACCGCAATTTTAGCTAGCATGGTGACGTCAGTACCCACATATTTACTGATTTGTCCGGCTAACCACGCCTGGATCGGCCAAAAAGCAGTATAAACTCCAATCCACAATAACGCCAACAAAATTGTCAACCGATGCGGGCGAATATACGGAAGAAGTTGCCAATAGTTAGAACGCTGTTTCAAAGGACTTACTCGATCGCTAAATAATCGATCTACTCGACGCCAACGGGTTTTAGTTTGTTCGCAAAGTCAAGATCGTATGTAAATCGTAGCTTAGATCGACCGCCCAATTAACTCATAACTTCGATCGAACGTTCGGCAATTCGTAGTGCCGCACCAGGAGTACCCATGCGTAATAAACCATTGCGCAACGAATTTACAACTACTTTTAGATCTGGCAATTGCCACATCGCCACTATTTCCTGATGGCATTCAATTTTGCGCCGCCGTCACCCCAAATTTATGCCTACCCAACGCGACTGGTGCGATACCCATCCAAGCGGTAGCAGCGGAATGTGGGTGGAATTATCACCCATCGGGTTATTTAACTCATCTCGAATATCCAATTAAGCTCCGCTGCGTTTATAGCGAATCGGCGGCGCGGGTGGTGGCGACGCAATGGCGCGGATTTTTGTCGATCGATTTTTAAAAACCGATTAAGTACGCAAAATCTTTGGCTCGGTTTTCTACCACCCACGATTGAAATCATAGCTCATGCCTCGATTGCTATTCCCTAATCCTGTTGCGACAACACGAACAAACTGATACAGTCATGGTATTTCCACGACCAAAATGTTGGCTGACAACATCGGCTTGTCGATCGAGCATCGAATCGCAAGGCTCAAAACGTTAAGTATCGATTGAATGCTTGAGAGCGCAAGACTTTGAG
>NZ_PVWO01000061.1 GCF_003003845.1 Chamaesiphon polymorphus CCALA 037
GGGTGGATGGGTGGATGAGTGGATGGGTGGATGAGTGGATGGGTGGATGGGTGGATGAGTGGGTGGGTAATGGGTAATGGGTAATAATAGATGATGGGTTATGGTTAGGTAGATAGTACCGATCGCTTAATCCTGTTAATCCTTAAATCCTGTTAATCCTGGTCGGTGTTGATGTTTCACTGCGAAGTTAGCGATGTACATGAGTTGCGCTTACTCGATCTGCGGGACGATCGAGAGTTATTTGCCCTGACAGATGCCCATCGGGGCGATCTGCGCCAATGGTTGCCGTGGTTGGATTCGATCGTGCGGGTTGACGATACCCACAAATTTATTGCCGCTACCCAACAGCAGTTCGCGCATGAAGAAGGATTCGTTGCGGCGATCTGTTATGGCAGCAAATCCAGTTTATTAGAACAGCGTCAGATTGTCGGTACGATCGGCTTAAACTGGATCGATCGTGCCAATCGCATCGGTTATATCGGTTATTGGCTGGCACCGTCTCATCGCGGTCGGGGCATTATGAGTGCATCTTGTCAAAGCTTAATCGATTATGCTTTTAGTAGCCTCAATCTCAATCGCTTAGTTATTGCTTGTGCTTGTGAAAACCACCGCAGTCGTGCGATTCCCGAACGGCTCGGTTTTAAGTATGAAGGTATGGCGCGGGATGCTGAATGGCTTTACGATCGATTTGTAGACCATCGCGTTTATGCCCTGCTCGCTCGCGATTGGAAAGGTCACAATGTATAGAGTAGTTCCTTTAGGCACATCTTCTGGCCAACCATGAGCAAACCTAGATTAATCGTGACATTAGGCGACCCCGCAGGCATCGGGACAGAAGTTGTCCTCAAGGCTTTGAGCGATCGATCTTTAGCTGAGAGCGAGCTGACGCTCATCGGCAATCGAGAATTATTAATCGAGCGATATGACTATTTGCGCCAGCAAGTACCCTCAACAGTCGATCTTGCCAATCCGGCTGACTTAAATATTATCGATGTCTCACTCCCGCCAGCAATTCGCGATGGCATCACCATCGGATTGGGCAATGCAGCTAGCGGTGCGGCGAGTTTTAAATATTTGGATCTGGCGATCGATCGTACCTTAGCAGGCGAATTTGACGCTGTAGTCACCGCACCCATCGCTAAATCGTCCTGGTTGGCTGCTGGACATCATTTTCCCGGACAAACTGAATTACTGGCCTCCAAGGCGAAAATAGACCGCTTTGGGATGCTATTTGTGGGCATTTCCCCCCACACTGGTTGGACTTTAAGAACTTTACTTGCGACCACACATCTGCCACTCGACAGAGTTGCTCAGACACTCACGCCTGAATTACTCAGTCTCAAGTTAGGGTTATTAGTTGAGTGTTTGCAGGTAGATTTTGGACTAGATTCAGGCACGATCGCGATCGCGGGTTTGAATCCGCACAGCGGCGAAGGGGGACAACTCGGACGCGAAGAAGTGGAGTGGATGGACGATTGGTTGGATCGAGAGCGCGAAATCTATCCTCAATACAAACTGCTCGGACTCTTACCGCCAGATACGATGTGGGTTAAGCCAGGACAAGCCTGGTTTGGCACCCATCCCCAGCCCCAAGCGGCAGATGCTTATTTAGCTCTCTATCACGATCAGGGGTTGATTCCTGTCAAATTAATGGCATTCGATCGAGCGATTAACACCACCATTGGGTTACCATACGTGCGCACCTCGCCAGACCATGGCACTGCATTCGATATTGCCAAATTGGGCATTGCTGACGATCGGAGTATGAAAGCCGCCATTCAACTTGCTGGTAAATTAGTCACTTCACGTTATCAACGCTAACTTTATTCCATTTCTTCCCATCTACCCTTCCACCGACAGCAGACTCGATCGGGAGATTTACAGCAGTTTGAGATCTAATACACCACACTAAAATCTAGGATGGTGCGTTACCCTAGCGGGATAACACACCCTACCAACTGTGGTTCATTTGAACGGAATTTGCTGTAAGTGCTGCAACATTGATGCTGTTGGGTTTCGTGCCTCAACCCCACCTACATACTCAATTACCCATTACCCATTACTCCAGATCTACCTGCTTCGGTTAGAATCGAGATTGGCAAACAGTTAATGTGAAAATCTGGCACGGCGATACTAATGAGCGATCTCGAACAACAACTAGCGACACTCCAAGCGACAGCATTAGACTCGATCTCTCAAGTGCAGACCCTAGAAGCATTAGAACAACTGCGAGTCGATTACTTAGGCAAAAAAGGCGAAATCTCTAAAATCTTGGGCGGGATGGGCAAACTGTCTGCTGAAGAACGTCCAGCAATTGGCGCGGCGGCAAACGTCGTCAAAGATGCAATTCAAGCACAACTCGATCGATCGAAAACCGATCTCCAAGCCGCTCAAATTCAGGCACAACTAGCCGCCGAAACACTCGATGTGACCATGCCTGGAGTCTATCATCCTCAAGGGCGAATTCATCCGATTAACTCTACTATCGATCGAATGGTCGATATTTTCGTCGGCATGGGTTACACCGTGGCTACGGGGCCAGAAATGGAGACAGATTATTATAACTTTGAGGCTCTCAATACGCCACCAGATCATCCCGCACGGGATATGCAGGATACATTCTACCTGCCCGATGGCAATTTGCTCCGTACTCATACCTCCTCGGTGCAAATCCACTATATGGAGGAGAACGAGCCACCGATTCGGATTATTTCTCCCGGACGTTGTTATCGTCGCGATACCGTCGATGCGACGCATTCAGCCGTTTTCCATCAAATTGAAATTCTCGCGATCGCACCAGATCTGACGTTCACCGATCTCAAAGGTACCATTAAAGAATTTTTAACCCAAGCCTTTGGGATGGAGTTGCCGATTCGGTTCCGCGCTAGTTATTTCCCCTTCACCGAACCTTCCGCCGAAGTCGATGTGCAATGGCAAGGGCAATGGCTGGAAATTATGGGTTGTGGGATGGTAGACCCGAATGTATTAACGAAGGTAGGGCACGATCCAGAGGTTTATAGCGGCTTTGCGGCTGGATTCGGAGTCGAGCGTCTGGCAATGGTACTACATCAAATCGATGACATTCGCAAGCTTTATGGTAGCGATTTGCGGTTCCTAAGTCAGTTTTAGCCTCAGTCAGAAACCCGACTTCTCTAGAAGTCGGGTTTCTAGGTTTTGTCTGGTTGCCAACACAAATCTCGTTCCAGCTCTAAACTAGAAGATGGAAGATAAAAGTAGTATAAATTACTGTTGGCAAAGCCGTTCTTATGGAAAATCGTACGAAATCTAACTGGCAACAAATATTAGCCATTGGCTTTGCCGTCATTGTATTGTTTATCGGATTGAATTCCTTTGTGGTCATCAATCCCGGTCAAGCTGGGGTAGTGAGCGTCTTGGGTAAAGCTGGCGATGGCGTACTGCTAGAAGGAGTTCACTTCAAGCCGCCATTAGTGGGCAAGGTGGATGTTTACGATATCACCGTGCAGAAATTTGAAGTACCCGCCCAGAGTTCGACTAAGGATTTGCAAGATTTGAGTGCCCGTTTCGCGATTAACTTTCGGCTCGATCCGCTACAAGTGGTGACTATCCGCCGTACTCAAGGTACCCTCGAAAATATCGTCTCGAAAATTATCGCCCCCCAAACCCAAGAATCTTTTAAAATTGCTGCCGCACGGCGGACGGTAGAAGAAGCAATTACCAAACGCGACGAACTCAAGCAAGACTTCGACCTGGCTCTGGGCAATCGTTTAGAGAAATACGGCATTATCGTCCTCGATACGAGCGTGGTCGATTTAGACTTTTCACCAGAATTTTCTAAAGCGGTAGAAGAAAAACAAATCGCCGAACAACGCGCCCAAAGAGCAGTCTACGTGGCTCAAGAAGCCGAACAGGAAGCCGAAGCCAACGTCAATCGCGCCAAGGGTCAAGCCGAAGCTCAACGGCTGTTGCGGGAGACGCTAACAGCCGAATTATTGCAGAAACAAGCGATCGATAAGTGGGATGGCAAGTTTCCCCAAGTGATGGGCGGAAATGGCGCGCTACCGTTCATCAACATCGAGCCAGACAAAATGAAATAGTGACAGCATCGTTACTCACAGATCCCCGACTTCGCCAAGAAGTCGGGGATCTGTCTTGACTAGCTGACAATTTTACCCCACACAATTTGGAGCAAATGAACGACAGCAGATCCATCTCGAATAGCTCGTTGCTTTTTAGCGAATGCAAAGCATTCCTCACACTGGCTCTCCCCATAGTTGGCGTCCAACTTTCTCAAGCCGCGATCGGGTTTGTCGATACCTTAATGATGGGGCGGATCGGGCTAGAAACCCTCGCTGCGGGTGGATTAGCAGCACTGACCTTCAGTGTTTTTCTGTATACCACGTCGGGTATCCTGATGGGCGTAAGTCCGATCGTGGCTACGGCTTATGGTGCTGGAGATCGGCAGCAAATCGAGCGTGTCGTTCAGCAAGGCTGTTTGCTGGTAATCGGTTTAGCCATTCCAATTTCGTTTGCCATTGCTAACTTCGATATCTTAATGCGTCAGTTGGGACAGGCTGAAACGACGGTGGTTTTAGGTAATACTTATCTAGATATAATGGTGTGGGGCTTCTTTCCCGCACTAGGTTTTGCATTGCTCCGCAGTGTCGTTTCTGCGATGTCTCATACGCGGATCGTCATGTCGATCGCGATCGGTGGGACGATAATTAACATCATTGGCGACTATGTTTTAGGCTTTGGTAAATTTGGTTTTCCCCAATTGGGCATTGCTGGTTTAGCAGTAGCCAGTATCTTCGCGCTTTGGGTGATGTTTCTGGCTTTACTCAGTTATATTTTGACCCATAAAGAACTCAAAACTTATCGATTCTTTCGTCACATTTATCGATTCGATCGACAAATTATAATATCATTAATTCGCGTCGGCGTACCAATCGGTATTTCCACAGCCTTAGAAATCGGCCTATTTACGATCGTTACTTATTTGATGGGTTTACTCGGCACCGAAGTCCTCGCCGCACATCAAGTCGTCCTGCAAACAGTTGCAATTACCTTCATGGTACCGCTCGCTATGTCTTACGCTGCCACCATTCGCGTCGGCCAAGAAATCGGTCAAAATAACCGCGTCGGTGCGATTCGAGCTGGCTATGTTGGTGTCGCGATCGGGTTAGGATTTATGTTATTAATGGCCGCAATTTTGCTGTTATTTCCCGATCGAATCATCGGTATTTTTCTCGACTTGCAAGATCCGCGCAATGTAAATGTCGTTCCTTTTGCTACTGGCATTATGACAATCGCCGCTATTTCGCAGATTTTAGATGGCCCTCAAAAAATTATCATGGGCGCGCTTTATGGTTTACAAGATACCCGCATTCCGGCGATCCTCAGTTTCTTGGCATTTTGGGGCATTGGCTTGACAAGTGGCTATTGGTTGGGATTTCATACATCATTAGGTGGCAGCGGCTTATGGCTCGGACAATCGATCGGGATTGCGATTTCTGCGGTGATGTTTTTCTGGCGATTCAACTATTTGGTAGGAGATAGGGGATAGGGAATAGTGGATAGAAACTGTTGTTTATATTGCCATGAGTTTGCCAACTAATGACTGCTTTAATCTCGATATTAGCCATTAGTGGAGAAAGATCGAAATAAATGTCACAACGCTATACTTAGTTTTTCTTTCCCAATTCTTCCTGCAATACCTTCTGATAAATACCTGCTAACCTGGGCGTGATTCGATTAGTTTCGATCCCATATCCCAAGCTCGTCCAGGTACTCGACAACCGCTTTCTGACCTCCTCTAGTTTGTCATCTTTCAACATCTGGGGAATATTCATATTCCAGGCACTTTCGTCACTGAGCCAAGCGTGAACTACTGCGTCTTGATACTCTGACTCGAAACTATAATTACAATAAAAAACGAATAACAGGCAATCGGGTTGAGGATGATATTTCTGCGCCATGGCAAACCAAGTCGTATTAATCATCTGATAGCGTCCCGCTGCTGTGGAACAATTATTAATATTCGGCCCGCTCACGATCCGAACGCACTTTTCAGGATGACGATCGAGCGTCTTGGCATGGCTGCCACCATATATGACCGAATATGGTTGTCGATCGTTTGCTTCACTGGCCGAGATCGTCCGCATCAAGGCGCGAATGTATGGATTGCCGCCTGTCATCACCAAGGGTGGATGGCGCACAGTATCGAAGATGGGATTCTGCTTTAGACGCCGAGATGGTTGGCGCAAAATTAATAATAAGCAAAGTGAAACTAGACAACCGATCGCGATCGCGATCGGTTTAACACGGCTGGGTTTGAGGATATCCATGTCGGATGAGCAGCTAGAGATCGAGATCGCAAGGATAATAACTACCAACTAAAGATAACCGATCGCGAGTTACTCGTGTAGCAGAGATGGCCATTGCTAGGGTTAATTAACATAACTAACAACTTCGGTTACTATCCTCTTACTAACTACACGCTGGCAAATAGCTCTTCCCAACTTTTGGCTACTGCTGTAGGCGCGCTGACGACTTCTAAAACTTTATTTCGGGCTTTAGGGTTGGCGAGTGACTCAACGCACACCTGAGCCACCTTTTGTCTAGGTATACTACCATCAAAGAGGGTATCCGCTCCCGACATAATTACGGGGTTAGGATTATCATCATTTTTGAGTCCGCCCGGACGCACGATCGTATAGTTGAGTCCGCTATTTTTGAGATACTGTTCGGCTTGTTGTTTCCACCACAAGATCAACCAAAACAGATTGAGAGGATGGAAAAACTTCGACACGCACAGCGACGAGACAAACACAAACTGCTCGATATTGTGAGCTTTGGCGGCATTTACCAAATTTTTGGTGCCTTCAAAATCGACCTGATACGGGCCAGTTGGATCGAGACTGGGTTTAGCTCCAGTGGCACAGAGAATTACGGTACTGTCACCAATCGCAGTATTAATACTATCGAGATTGAGGACATCGCCGACAACTAGTTCGGCCTCCGCTGGTAAAATAGTTCGTGCTGTGGCGAGATCTCGCACCATTGCCCGCACGGGAATCTGCCGACTGACTAACTCCCGCACGATTCTTCGTCCGGTTTCTCCGGTCGCGCCTGCTACAAATGCCTTCATTTCGTTTTGGTTAGAATAAATTTTAGGTTTAGCGGTCTTATCTCTTATGTTAAATATAGAAACAATTAAAAGGGTGTATTCCGTCAGGAAATTGCAGGCTAAACGAGTCGATCGATAACAGATTAGCTGGAGATCGACCGATCGAGTCGGCTCCAAAGCCTCACCGTACAACAATAAGAGCGGTAAATCTTAAATTAACTTTTACGTCAATTAATTTAAATTTTCCGGTTTTCACCACTGTCAGCTTGTAAATAGAACTTATAAGTCAGTGCATTTTTACCAATACCATACAGCCAGCACATCAACGGGATAAAGCAGGAGATGCCAGTAACAACACTAGAGAAAAACAGCGAAACACAGAGTTCGATCGTGATGAATCCTGAATTAGAACAGCGAGATCTGGTGTCCATCGATACGAAGCAACTCCAACCGTTTTGTTTTAGCTATCGGTTCGCAGATGCCATGCTGATGGGCGCAGATGTTCAGACGGTAGCGAAATATTTGGATGCTCATCAGGGCTGGTTTACGCGTTGCGCTCATCCGATGACAGCCAGCCAACTCGGTAAAAATGGTTATGCACTGACAATTGGTAAGTTTAGTTCGTTTGGCTATGCCGTCGAACCCAAGATCGGGCTGGAATTATTGCCGCAGGATAGCGGGGTATATCGCATCAAAACCCTTGCCATTCCCGATTATACTCCTCCAGGTTATGAAGTGAGTTTCAATGCCCAGATGCGCCTGGTAGAGACAGTAAATGGCCAACAATTGGGCACGCAGATCGAATGGGATCTCGACTTGAAGGTATCGATCCAGTTTCCCAAGTTTATTTATAAGTTACCGACAGGTGTCATCCAAGGTACTGGCGATAAACTCTTAAAACAAATAGTCAATCGTGTCTCACGGCAATTGACTCACAAGGTGCAGCAAGATTTTCATGGGAGTTTGGGTTTGCAAACACCTAAAAAGTAAATCGAGCGATCGTCATTTGCCAACATGTGTAGACAGCACTTGGCAAGTTACGGGAAAAGAAAAATAAACCGAGGGAAAATAGAGTAATCCTCAAGTGGGAAACACCAGGAGCATTGCGATGATTCCCTTGGTCGGAGTGCCCAAAACCATCGCCAAACAACTGAGCGAGTATCGAGAGGTCTTTTGTAGAGCCGAAGGATTCGAGCATATCAGTCGGTATGTCAGCGGATTGATATTAAGTGAAAACAAGACACTGCAAGGAATTTACGCCCAACAGGTGTACCCCCAAACAGAAGGTGCAACCAGAAGAGCGATGCACTCCGCTGTCTTTGAAGCGGGATGGAGTAGTGAAAAATTAATGACACAGCATCGACAAATAGTAGGGCAAAAGCACCGAGGAGTAGGGAGAGAAATAATCAGCTTAGATTGGACATTATCTCATCATGAATACGGATTAGAAATCTACGGAGTCAAGCGCAGTTATGATTATGTCAATCGATGTATGAGTAATTATCAGACAGTAGTGACCGCAACAATCGCCAATCCCGAACGAATTGATGGGATTGCTGCCGAAGTCCAATTACCAGATTTTAGTAAAGAGGAAAAAAAGTATTTGCAAATGACGGCGCAAGAAAGTTATCAGAGCCAAGAACAATTAATGCAAAGGTTAGTCGAGCTATTGCATTATCAGCACAACAGATTGACGTACCGAAAACGAACTGAAATAGCAGTGGATATTGTGCGTCAAGTCGAGTCAGAAGGCGCATTTCCACAAGCAGACTATGCTTTCGACAACGGAGTACTAACGCTAGAATTAACTCAACATCAGCAAACGATAGGACAGCAACTTTATAGTTTGACTCAGTTTCGCTTACCTACAAATGCTGCATCTGGTACAAGGTCTATTTGACCAAAACCATAGCTGTGAGCAAGTTTTGCAGGTGCTGATTCCTGCTTAATCTCCTCAATCATATTTTTCTCTGCTCGTAACTTGCCAAGTGCTGTTAGATATGGGTTTGGATATGGGATATCAAGCAATACCAAACTGCCAATTACTAGCTCGCTCTCGTCAAGAGCCAAATTTTGGCGAGCATTTACAGTTTTTCGAGTTATATCTCTCCGATTCTGAGGCAGAATTAGAAAGAGAAAGAGAAGTAGACGAAGATGAAGAAGACTATCAATTACCAATTGAGTTTGTTAAAGAGGCTTGCAAATTAATTCAACAATATCCCGATCTCGAACATCGAAACCTACACATCGGTCGAGTATGGGATAAATTTTATTATCTACTCTCTCCAGGTCGGCGCAATTGTGAAGAAGTGGCTGAATCTGATTGGGTTAAAAAAGCTATATTTGGTGGATCGCCATTAAATGAGACGAGCAAAACAGTAATTGATTCTCACATTTTCTATCTAGATCCCAGTGAAGTCAACGACATTGAGAAAAAACTCCAAATAACCTCGATAGAGATGTTTAGTGCCCATTGGAATCCATTAGCAATGAGCCAAGCTAGCGTTTACAAGATTCACGATCGAGAAAGTGATGAATACTTTCATTACTTACAGGAAGAATTTCAGAGATTTAAAGACTTTTATACCTTAGTTTCCAGTCATGATGAAGGTATTATCACTTGTTTGAGTTAAATAAGATTTGTAGGTTGGGTAGAGCAAAGCGAAACCTAACTAACACACCAGCATCATAGAAATATTATGTTTCAGGCTTCAGCCCAACCTACCATAAAAAGATTTGACTCGATCGAGCATTTGTCGATCGAGTGTCATCAAACAGAGATCGAGTAAATAGTAAAAAGCTTTGCTGAATTCAGGAATGATTTATTTTAAGGTCAAACCCCGAAATTTAGGATACGAGTGACAATTCATGAATTGCCCCTACCCTAAATTTCGAGTTGCCTATTTACTCTTGGCTTCCAGATTTTCCAAACGACCTTTTAATTCTTGATTGGTTTTCTTGACTTCTTCTAGCTCCTCACGTAATTGTTTTACTGCTCCATCCGTACCGATTTTCTTCTGTACCTTTTGCACGCCTTCATCAGCCATCCGTTTGACGCGTCCGTCAGGACTGTGAGCGGCTAAACTTTGTAATACGCCGATCGCTTTGACGGTTTCTATCTGGCTCAAACCACCAACGACGGCGACTTGAGTCAGGAAGAATGACTCGCGCGCGAGTTCGGAGAATTTCTCGACAATAGTATTCAGATTTAGCTCGGATTGGCCGTTAGAAATCGCTCCCAGAGCACGAATTGAGGTCAAACGGAGTGGTTGAGGTACGCCCGGTTTGACATACTCTAGGACGGTTTTGAGGGCGGTTTCAGAATCGGTCATTTTGCTCAAACCACCGATCGCACCAGCACGGACGACTTCATTCCAGCCAGAGCGGGTATTGAGGACTGCGGTGAGCAGGTTAATAGCCTCTTCCTGCTTGTCTTTGAGGCTGGCGGTCGTCATTCCACCCAGCGCGCGACAGGCGGCGGCTTCGACGTAGTAGCTAGCATCGCCTGTTTCGACGAGTTGTTTAATTGCGGCGTAGGTTTCGGGTGTTTTAATGTTACCCAATTCATCGACGATCGCGCGACGGACGAAGGCATCTTCATCGCCGATTTTGGCAACTAGATTGGTGACGGCGAGATCGAGTTTAATCGTTGCTAGTTGTTGTGCTGCTTCGAGTCGAACCGCCCAGAATTTTTCATCAGCCAGACATTCAGTTAAAGCATTGACGGCTTCGAGACTACCTTTTTTGGCGATCGCAACTGTAGCGTAAATCCGCGAAATCGGGTCGGGGTCGGACTTGAGCTGCGCTTTGAGTTCGGGTAAGGGGTATTCGAGGCTGACGGTTTTTAAATAGTTATTACCGACATCAAAGCTGATGAAATCGGGTTTAGTTTCGAGCGGGAAATAGAGAACTTGTTCTTTTTCGTAGACGCGAATTTTGGTGACTTTCACATCAGCGATACCATCTTTGACGCAACCAAAGCCGATCGGGATTTTGAGATCGAATAGATCGTTTGCGAGCGTATGTACGCCCTCTTTCGCTTGAGTTTGAGTCACTGTCAGCTTCGCCAACTTACTATCGCCATCCCAACTATAGGCAACCTTATAATCTGGATGTCCGCCGCGATAGACATATTGGTCGAACAGGAAGGCTAAATTACGTCCGGTAGCTTTATCAATCGCGCGTAAAAGATCGATCGTTTCGACAGTTTTATGAGCGTTATCGCGAACGAATGTATGAATAAATCGATCGAATAATTCATCGCCCAATTCTGCCCGAATCATGTGATAGACACAGGCACCTTTTTCATATAAATGACGATCGTACAACTCGATCGCTTCCCGATAGATATTAGTGACGATCGGACGCCGATAGCGACTGCTATCTTCACTTAAATAATTACGCGCTTCACCAAGTAAATAATAGGCAGCTTCGTCTTTATCATACTCATGCTCCGTCCACAATACCTCACAGTAGGAAGCCATCCCTTCCTTAATCCAAGCGTGCGACCAGTGCTTAATTACTACCAGATCGCCGAACCATTGGTGCGCCAGTTCGTGAGCGACTAAACTTTCGGTATTAAAGTTATCTAAAGATGCCCGTTCGTCTAACAAGCAACGATCCATTAATAACGTCGTCGAAGTATTTTCCATCCCACCAAAGATGAAATCAGCGACACAAACTTGGGCGTATTTAGGATATGGATAAGGATAACCAAATTTCTCACTAAAGAACTCGATCATCCGAGGAGTTTTCCCCATACTCAGATTTGCCGATTCTTCCAGTCCTTGCTCGACATAATAAGTAACGGGCTTGCCATTCCAACTATCGGCAATCTCGCTAAACCTGCCCACCGCCAACGTCATCAAATATGTCGGGTGAATCTCCTTCTGCATCCACTGATAAACGCGATCTTCACCAAACATCGTCTGCTCGACTAATTCACCATTAGAAATCGCCATAAAATCTTTCGGTACCTGCACCCGAATTGCTGAAGTGGCGAGTTGTCCCGGATAATCAAAACAGGGAAACCAAAACCGCGAATCTTCATCTTCACCCTGCGTCCATACTTGCGTAGGTTTGTCAGGATAATGTTCGTCGGGATGGATAAAATACATCCCGCGCTGCGGTTTATTTACACCATAATAAATGACTAAATCTAGAATCTTGCCAGCAGTAACATCAACCTTCACGGGAATGTGCAATAATTCCCCATCATAATTAAACGCGCATTCGGTACCATCGATTTGGACGCGATCGATATTTAGATTCACCGCATCGAGTGTCAGCGAATCGATATTGCTACGTACTGGATTGAGCCGAATCGCACAGGTACCGTGAAAACTAGAATTGGGAATATCCAGCACCAAATCTAGACTGATATGCTCGACCTGTCCGGGTCGATCGGGATTATAATGAGGGCGCGAACCAGGTAGTTGAAAGGATTTGTGTCCGTTATTCTCATCAAGATGGCTGTAAGGCATAATAGAATCAATAATCCTCTAGTTTGGATATCTAAGGCTATATCTTAAATTATGACGCTCAAAGACTTAGAATCCCAATTACTAGCATTGACTCCCGCCGAAAAAGAGCGCGTCATCCAATTATTGACACACAGCTTGGTGAGTCCCCAGCCAGAAGTTGCCAAACCCCCAGAAATTAACGAAGGTGAAGCTTACATCGCTAATACCCAGATTGCCATCTGGGAGCTTGTTAACGCCCAGGATCTAGGCTGTAGCGATCGAGATCTCCTGTTGATGTATCCCCAGCTTACCCAGAGCGATCTAGACACCGCCTGGGAATATGCAGACGCTCATCCTGAAGAGATTATGCTAGCTCTACAAGCGATCGATGAATAATTCCTAGTTTTTAAAAACGGATTACAGTAGCAATGGGCAAAAGAGAAAAACTAATAGAGCGGCTGACAAATAGTCCTCAGAATGCTACTTTTGCCGACATTCGCAATTTACTAGAATATGAAGGATTTTACCTCGATAGAGTTACAGGCAGTCACCAAGTTTTTAAATATGCGGAAACAACCTTTGTAATTCCCGTGCATAACAATCGAGTCAAAGCAATTTACGTTCGCAAAGTTTTGGAATTAATCGCATCAGCAGATATAGAATTAGACGAGGAAGAAGAATAATGCAATATCCAATTGTAATTTACCCCTGCGAAGAAGGTGGTTATGTTGCCGAAATTCCAGCATTGAAAGGCTGCTTGGCACAAGGCGAAACGATAGAGGAAGTATTAGGCGAGTTGAAAATTGTTACCGATCTATGGTTGGAAACAGCCGAAAAATACGGGCAGAAGTTACCCGATGTAGCAGGCTCGATCGAGAAGATGAAAGCCTTAAGTACTTAGCGATCGAGATATCCTTTTAATATGTCCCCAGCTTACCCAGAGCGATTTAGACACCGCCTGGGAATATGCAGACGCTCATCCTGAAGAGATTATGCTAGCTCTACAAGTGATCGATGAACGATCTCTGATTTTGAAAAACGGAGCGCGAGTAATATTCACACTGAATAGCTATTTTAGACGATGAACCTCAAAGACATAGAATCCCAGTTGCTATCGTTGACTGTCCCCGAAAAAGAACGAGCAATCCAATTATTAACTCAGAGCTTAGGAACTATCTGGACTGGCATCGAAAAGACACCAGGGATTTGTGGTGGCAATGCTCGAATTGTCAATACTAGAATTACCATCTGGGGGCTAGTTAATGCCAAACAGATTGGCTACAGCGATGGTGACTTACTCCAGAGTTATCCTCAACTTACAGCAATCGATTTAGTTAATGCTTGGAATTATGCAAAAGCTCATCCTGATGAGATTTCTTTAGCCATTCAGGAAAATGAGACTGCTTAATTTATGGCACGTTTATATGCTGACGAACAATTTCCTTTTCCAGTAGTAGAATTTTTACGTTTATTGGGACATGATGTTTTAACAGTGCAAGCAGCAGGAAAAGCTGGTCAAAAAATTCCCGATCCAGAGGTGTTGGCTTTTGCAACTGAAGAAAATCGAGCTGTGATTACTTTAAACAAGAGTGATTTTATTAAACTCCATAAAACTTGTTCTCACCATGCAGGAATTATTGTATGCTCTGACGATCGTAATTGGGAAGCTTTAGCAAATAGAATCGATCGAGCTATCAATCTAAAAGAGGTATTAGTAGATACTCTGATTAGAGTCAATCGTCAATAATTGCACCATATTTCTAACAATTATCTGTGTTTTTAATTGACACGTACTCTTGTGCTACCTCAATCTCCTCCTCATCAGTGACGAATGGTAATAGATAATCGAAAATATCTTGATGACCTTCAAAAGCAGCAGATAAAAGGGGACTACAATAGCCCTTCATATCAACCCCTTTATTTGGATCTGCGCCTGCTTCTATCAAGAATTTTACAACATTCAAATCTCCAGCACTAGTAGCCGCAATCAAAGGTGTGCCCCAATCAGTTATGGCGTTTGGGCTGGCTCCAGCATCCATAAGCATTTGAAGGATTGTTATATTTCTACTCCACACACCGCTATCCAAAGCATTTGATATATTACGAATGTTGTCTTGCTCTGTTTCCAGAACTTGTCTGACAATCTCTTGTCTTCCAAGTCTTGCTGCCGTCTCTAATGCTTCTGTAACATACCAAGGCTTCCAATTACGCTTGTCATAGCCATTATCACCAAAATGGGCTTGAAGCAATATCGCTACGATGTCCGATCGATCTATCTCAACAGCTTTATTCAAAGAGTTCCTAAAAATGTAGTCATCTTCATCATCATCAGCCCAATCCCAACTAAAAACTTTATGAGCCAAGCTCGATCTGACATCATCAATTTTGCCTTTAATAACAGCTTGGTAAATTGGTGATTCTTCTAAGCATGTTGAGATTGGATAATCCATAATATTAAGTACCTATGTCGATTGTTGCTCATCAATCAAATTATCAATTTAGCTCTTGATTATTCAATCGTTTTCAACCATTGACGAAACTGCTTCACTAGATTGTTTTCCCCCATCGATACTGACAAACTTAGAAATCGTAAAATGTCTTCCGTTTTTAATCGTGGTAAAGCAAGGCTGCTGTCTCGAATGACATACTCACTATCTACTAACTCATAGATAGTCAAAATCTGTCCATCATATCGCCAAATCTCTGGAACTTTGAGAGCGGCATAAATTGAGAATCGATCCAGAGAACTACTGGTAATGTCGATTTCTACGGCTAAATCTGGTGGCGGTAGCTTTGTCAGATCGATTTGCTCGATACCCCTAACCATTGCCTCATTTTGGATGTAATAACACTGGTCTGGTTCTAGTCCTTTGGCGAGATCTTCTCGACTACAAGTGAGCGAACCCAAACTGCGAATTTCTAAATCGAGTTCTTCTGTGGCTGTCTCGATTAGGCGACCGAGAATTTTTTTATAGGTTTCATGTGGCGCAAGGGGCATACGGATTTCGAGGGTACCACGATCGTAAGTCAGCCGCATCGCAGGTTCTCTTTCAAAATCAATGATGAGAGACTGATATGATTGCCAACTGATATTCTTTAAAACTACCCGATCGGGGCTTTGAATGAGTGTTGCTGTCATAACTGCTCCCAAGAAAAAGGGTCGCTATAGATATTATATGGTGAACTGTAGATCGATCGAACCCTCGCAGATCGATCGCTTTAATTCGCCAGCTAAACTACCAAATTCTACTCATACTTAGTACCAAACCTGGCATGACATCACCACAGTTAACTGATTCGGGTGATTCTATAATTTCTGGTTCTTGTCCAGATCTATAAATTTCCACTTTGCTATTTTGAGGATCGATGAGCAATCCTAATAGTACTCCCAACTGTTGATATTCTCTCATCTTGGTTTGTATCTCAGTTAAGCTATCGGTGGCAGAACGTAGCTCGATGACAAAATCGGGGACTACTGTAATAAACCCTTTAATGTCTACTCCTTCTAAACGCGATTTCTCAATCCAAGAAACATCGGGAGATCGTTTACCACCATCAAGCGCGGTAAAGTCATAGCCTGTTGAGGAATCAAATACTCGACCTAGATCGGTTTGTCGATTCCAAATGTTAACGTCAGTGACTAAATCTGCATTTCTCTGACCACTTTCGCCGCCTGTTGGAGCCATAACAATCAGTTTTCGATCGGAAGTTAATTCAAGTCTTAAGTCAGGATTATCGATGCACAAACGATCGAATTGCTCCGGTGTAACAGTCAGTGTTGTATTGCTGACATCGAGTAGCAATGGCTGAGTATTTACAGGTGAGTTAAGTACGGTAGCGATTGTCATAAAACCTCCGAACATTTGCGGGAGCTAGGTTATGCCTGTTTTATTATATCATTGGCCAGATTCTGGATTAGAAGTCTGAAATTCCCGATCGATCTCGATCGGTAGGGTACGCCAACGAGTCTAAATTGACTAAAATAGATGCGTAGATACAAGGCTCGATATGTCTGAGATTATCACTTCACCAACTGCTTCAGACATTAACACGATCGACCGGATTCTCGATCTAGCCTTGCAAGGCGACGATATCTCTACCGCAGATGCACTAATGCTGCTGACTCAAACCGCTCCAGATATTATCGATCGAATTAGGCTTACAGCCGATAGGTTACGCCAAAAGCAAGTCGGCGATACTGTTACCTACGTCATCAACCGCAATATCAATTTTACCAATATCTGCGAGCAGCACTGTAGTTTTTGTGCCTTTCGCCGCGATGAAGGGACAGACGGAGCTTTCTGGCTGAGTACCGAGCAGATTTTAGCTAAAGCCGCCGCCGCAGTGGAACTATCGGCAACAGAAATTTGTATGCAGGGTGGATTGCACCCAGGGGCGAAAATTGGGGGTCGATCGCTGACTTATTATGTAGAGTTAGTCACTGCCATCAAAACCACCTTTCCCCAGCTTCATCTCCATGCTTTTTCGCCGCAGGAAGTCGAATTTATCGCGCGTCAAGATGGATTGAGTTATGCCGATGTCATCATTGCCCTCCAGCAAGCTGGAGTCGGTTCGATGCCAGGGACGGCGGCGGAAGTATTGGATGATGCGGTACGGCGGGTAATTTGTCCTGAAAAGATCGATAGTGCGACGTGGATTGAAATTATCACTACCGCGCATCGATTGGGAATGCCGACAACGAGTACCATGTTAGCCGGACATATCGAGACACCCAGCCAGCAAATCGCTCATTTAGAGCAATTAAAACAGATCCAAAAACATGCGATCGAATCGCAATATCCCGCTCGCATTAGCGAATTTATCATTCTCCCCTTCGTAGGCGAATCCGCACCCGCACCTCTTCGCAGTCGTGTCGGACGCGATCAACCGATTTTAGCTGACAATCTGTTGCTAACTGCCGTCGCCCGAATTTTCTTAGGCAACCACATCCCCAATCATCAACCCAGTTGGGTCAAATTGGGTCTAGAAGGCGCGAAAACTGCTCTGATGTGGGGATGCAACGATTTGGGGGGAACGTTGATGGAGGAGCATATTACCACGATGGCAGGAGCTAAGGGTGGGACATCTTTGTCGGTTGCGGATCTGCAAGGTGCAATTCGAGAGATCGATCGTGATTATCGGCAACGCAGTACTTTATATGAAATCGTTAAGTAATGGTGTTGCTGGATTTAAAAAGCGGGGAGCGGGGAGCGGGGAGCGGGGGAAGAGAGTCTACACGTTGGGTTCGATCGATAGCAAATTGAGTTAAATAATGTCAATTTCTCCTAGCAAACAGGCTATGCCAACGGGATAAGAATTTCCGACTGATGATTTCTGGCTTCGTTTCGGAACTGCTCCTCAGATCGACCCACAATGTGGAGCTAATGCGA
>NZ_PVWO01000461.1 GCF_003003845.1 Chamaesiphon polymorphus CCALA 037
TCATTAATCCTCTTCACCTACGAAATTGGTTTGCTAATTGTTGCTACTGTACTTCATAACAAAGGAAAGTGCTGTATGCTGGCGCGATAACACACCCTACAAGATTATTGCTGATGTGATGAATAAAGCGGTTATTTTTGATTTAGATGGAACGTTACTCGATCGATTTATCTCGATCGAGCAATTTATCGCCGCACAATACGATCGACTAATCGAACGTTTAGGCCATATATCAAAAGTCGATTATGCAGCCAGATTTATCGAACTAGACTGTCATAGCTATGTTTGGAAAGACAAGGTTTATCAAACGCTAGTTGATGAATTTAAGATCGATCGCATGGATTGGCAGGATTTATTAATAGATTACGAAACACAGTTTCAATATCATTGCGTGCCATTTCCATTTCTGGTAGAGACACTCGATAAGTTAAAACAGCAAGGCTACTTATTAGGTATTATCTCAAATGGACGCGGCGTATTTCAAATGAGCGCGATCTCAGGATTGGGAATTAACGACTATTTTGATGTTATTCTGATTTCGGAAATAGAGAAGATTAGGAAACCACAACCAGAAATTTTTCATAGAGCGATCGATCGATTGGGTAGCTCGGCTCAAAATAGCGTCTTCGTCGGCGATAATCCAGAGACAGATATTACAGGAGCCAAGAATGCCAGACTGCAGGCGATTTGGAAACGTAATTCGCAGTGGTTGGATCCAAAGGACGCAGATGCAACTATTGACGAACTCAACGAAATCCCTGCGCTCCTCCAACAGTTCGAGGATACCCACGAGCGGTCAAAATAGCAGCAGCACAACGACTTCCAGTCGTTGCTAGTGGTGCAAAGTCCGCCTACGCGGACTCAGAGTTCTAGTGTCTTAAACGTTTTGGCGATGGCTATACAGTTCGGTTAAAACAAGATCTTTGTTTGATACTAGTCCGCGTTCGCGTAGCGTCTCGTAGAGAAGGCGGACTTTGCATCACTAGCAGCGGTTTCAACCGCTAGGTGACTATTTGTCACAGAGATACAGCCATATCCTAACCAGAGCCAGGGGATCGTAGATAGAGAAAAGCACCCAGAATTAACCAACAACCCACAAAGAGGTGCTAAATTTTTAATAGCTAAGTTAAAATATTGCTGTTTTGGGAGCGTATATATAATGATCGTAATTTTCAACCTGGCACTATTTGCCTTGGTACTACTGTCTTTCGTGATGATCGTCGGCGTGCCTGTTGCTTATGCAGCACCACAAAACTGGGATCGATCGAAACAACTCCTGTTCGTCGGTTCGGGAGCTTGGACGATTCTCGTCGTGGTTGTTGGAGTTCTAAACTTCCTGGTAGTCTAGATTGTCGCTGTTGTCGATCGGTTGCAAGAGCAACTACATTGTCTTGTTTTGCCACCGATCGCAACTCTTAAATTTATAGCCTCCATAGCTATTCGTTGCGATCGAGATCGTCAAGAAAACGCCATACTCATCCGATCGAGATTTGAGGATGTAAGGATTGACAGGTAATGGTTATCGGTACCATCCACTCATCCACTCATCCACTCATCCACCCATCCACCCCTCTCCCCTCTCCCCTCTACATTAAATGTCAGTTTTTGAAGGCACTCTCGTCTGCGATAGTTCTCTACGGTTCGCGATCGCGATCGGTCGTTTTAACGATCTTGTTACCAATAAACTTCTAGAAAGCTGCCAGGATTGTCTCAAACGCCACGGAATTGATATCGACCCTCATGGTAGTCAAGTAGATTATGTGTGGGTGCCAGGGTGCTTTGAGATACCACTGGTGGCGAAAAAATTGGCAGAATCCGGTCGCTATAATGCGATTATCTGCTTGGGTGCGGTAATTCGCGGCGATACGCCTCATTTTGATTATGTATCCTCAGAAGTCGCCAAAGGTGTTGCAGCGGTAGGGTTTCAAAGCGGTACGCCAGTAATTTTTGGGGTGCTGACTGTCGATACCATGACTCAAGCCTTAGAACGTGCCGGAATTAAAGGCAATCATGGTTGGGGTTACGCGCTCAACGCGATCGAAATGGCCACATTAATGAAATCTTTGCCCACAACAGCGGGTTAAAATATCTTTTGTCGAGACGAATTAAGATCTGTCTTTTGATGCATTTCAGCACTCTAAACAGTTGGTATATTGTAGTTATATAGCTAACTTTTTACACAGAGGTCAATGATATGAAACCAATGATTTGGCATCCAGAAGAAAAGGATAAAAAAGTTAACGAGTACATCGACAAAACTAATCGCGCACCCTATTTTGGCATCATTTTAGGGATTATCGGACTATTTACTGTATTTAGTACGGCAGTGTTATTGGGAGTGTTCTAAAGTCGTAAACTCGGCTTCGATCTGAAGCAAGCATTGGTATGTAATGAGCTTTAACGTACCAATGCAACAGCTTTTGAGGGACTACTTTCGCTTTTTCGGCTTGAGATTTTGACTGAAGAATCCAGTAGTCATTAACCAAGCTTCTGCTTCGGCTGCTGGTGCGTAACTAGCTTGCCTATCGCTGCTCATAAAACCGTGTCCGGCATTGGGAAACAGATTGAGAATATAACGTTTTTTAGCTTTAGATAATGCGGTAGCAATTCGTCCGTGTTCGTCAGCCGCAATCATATTATCTTCGCTACCATACATCAGCATAATCGGCGATTGCATAGATGTAACCCGATCGAGTAAAGATTTGCGTCCCATCGAATTTTCGGGAGCAGCATCGATACCACCGCCATAAAATGAGATCGCTGCTTTGATTTTGGTAGGATAGGTTGCATTGGTGAGAAAAGCATATCTACCGCCCATACAAAATCCAACTACACCAATTCCATTGGCATTAATTTCCGATTTGCCAGCTAGGAAATCGATACTTTTACCGATATCGCTCATCACTGCATTATCATCGAGCGATTTGAGTTTTGCTACTGCACCTGCGACATCAGTATAAGCATAAGTAGCCCCCCGATAAAAGTCTGGCGCGATCGCGGCAAATCCAGACTGCGCCAACCGATCGCAAACACTCCGACACCATTTATTCAACCCAAAAGCTTCCATTAAGACGATAACGGCGGGAAATTTGCCCGTTCCTACTGGCGTGACATAGTAGCCAGGTAAATCTTTGGCAATTTGAATATTTTTACCCGCAATTGCTGTCGATTTGGCGATCGGTAATGTGGTGTTAGAATCTGGTTGTTTGGCCGTACTCAGTTGGGAGTTAGCGATAACTGCGGCTGTAGCAATGCTGGATGCTCCCAGTAAGATGTCCCGTCGTTTCATTGATTTTGGGCTGTAGATGATTGAGTACTCTTTATTAGTAAACAGCATACAGCGATCGCTTGCTAGTTTATCTATTGCCAATAAAAATAGCCCCGACTTCTTAGAGGAGTTAGGGCTATTTTCACATTACAGGCAACTAGAACACAAAAGTTGTCCGAATCGTACCGAGATATTCAGTCGGATTACTTGAATTATGTTCGGGGTTAGTCAACATCAATAAACCGGGTGTAATATACAGGTTGTCGCTGACTTTGTACTTGTAAAAAGCTTCGATATGCAAACTGGTATCGCGATCGACACGAGTCGGAGCACCATTAACCAGGAAACTATTACTAGTTACTTTAGGCTGCATCCCTACCACAAATCCCAAAGTACTGCCCTTGGAGCCAAAATCCTTAAATGCCAGAGTTCCGGCATAGTTCCAGATGTCAGCCGAACCAGCTCCTGTCTGTCTGGTTGCTTGAGTCAAACCACCCCAAGCCGAGAGCACTACTTCTTTGGAGAGATTGACGCTGGCAGCTAGAGAGTAGTGATTGGCTGTAGTTGGAGAACCACTGAACGGATTGTTGGCGATCGCACTACCATTGTTTCCCGAAACCAGTGTACCAGTGGCATTGTAAGCACGGGCATAGATCAAGCCCAAATTCACATCCTCAGTAGGCTTCACTGTAAGCTGAGAAAACAGCACGTTAGAACCATTAAATAGTCCATTGCCACCAGTCGGATCGTTAACACCGCTGGGTACAGCATAGCTCAATACCAACCCTAAATTGGGGCTGAACTTGTGGTCTACACCAATACCTGCGCCTTCACCACTGAGACGATAGATGGGGTTGAATCGTCCAAATCGGGTCACAGCACCAAGACCAGCAGCCTGATGTTCGGGGTTGAAAGTGTAGTAGTTATCGTTAAACTCACTCCCGACTGTTTCAACAAATACTTTAGTTGTTGGAGCTAGGGGCAGTTGGTACTGCAATCTTTGGAGCGTAACATTGTTGTTGTCGTTACCTTCAAACCCTAACCGCGCCATGTTGGTACCAGAGGCAGCACCTGCAAAAGATGTACTATTGCGTGCTTGCAACCGGACTAGGAGCAAATCCTTTCCGGTAAAGCTACTGCGGAAATTGAGCCGCACGCGATCGGAGAAAATTGTAGTACGTGTCGCAGTGGCGGGGCCACCTGCTAGTCCAGTAACGGCAAAAATCGCTTCACCAACTAGTTTAGTTGTAGTGGAGAAAGCTTGTTTTTGGACGGTAGCTAATTTCTCCTCAACAGCCACGAGCCGATTGTCTACAGCTTGTAGCTCGGCACTAAAAGACTGCACCAGCCCTTTGAGCCTGTCGAGATCTTGTTGAGAGATCGTTTCTTCTTGCTCTACTTGTGGTTCGGGCGGTGCCACTGGAGCGGGTTCGGGCTGAGGGGGTGCGACATCAGGCGTCGTGAGTGGCGGTGG
>NZ_PVWO01000462.1 GCF_003003845.1 Chamaesiphon polymorphus CCALA 037
CCCCGCAGGTAAAGGATCGTCAGTGAGCAATTTAAAGCGAGAGTCGAGCTTTGCTGCTGCTGTAACCCGCTCCCGCGTTCCATCTTGAGAATTACTATCGACGATGAGAATTTCCCGCACCTCACCGCCTTGTTGACTCAATCCCGTCAAACACGGCGCAATTCGATCGACCTCATTCAAGGTCGGTACTACCACACTAACACCATGAGATTCTCGATCGAGTGGCTCCAATTTAGCATCTGCTGTCGAAATCTTTGGCATCAGCGGTGGACGCCGTACCGCTCCTTTTATCAGTCGCGACAACAGGATCGCAGTTGCCGTTCCCTGAAACAATAGCAGTCCCAATCCCACAGCACCTAATATGCCCTCGATCGCTAAATCTTTCAACCAATCCACCTATAATTTTGCTATTTTTAATCCGCTTTAGATCGTACCAAATATTCATAGCCCATCGGAAACTACGGCATCGAGCGATCTCAAATCCGCTTCATTAACCCTTCTTTTGCACTCGAAACCCCTTGCCCTCATCCCGCCTTCGCCTATGGAAACTCAACCTTACAGCGGTGTTGCTGATTTGTGGCTCGCGCTCCGTCTCCGACACGCCGAGCTTCGTATGCCTACGGCAGGCTATCGCCAACGTCTACGGCTTTGCCGTTCGCGCAGCGTCTCCGAAGGAGAGGGTTTAGCGAGACAGCGACGCGCGCTTTGGAGGTTTCCTCCAAAGCGCGCGTCAAGACAAGACAAAGGGATGATTTTCTGTTCTTGTACCACTTTCCCCCTCTCCCCTGACAGGTGTAAGTATTTTACAAAGGGGGAGCAGATACTCACCAAAAAAGGGAAAATAGATGACATCCACCGAGGCAGAGGATAAGAGCAATGCTCAAAAATCAGGGTCTGGGGAAGCCTCCCCCAGATCCGGGTTCTCTTAGCACCAGCTAATATCATGCTGCAACTATCCGTAACCCAGACTCACGCTAATTGACAGATGCCGCGTATGACTAAGCTGCTATCTGTGTCATATTTATTTCATTTTTCTTATCATTATGTTAAATTTAGAAATATGAGATAATTATGAAATGTTGTCATGGGTCGTAAACTCGGACTAAACTACACCTGGAATAAACCCACAGCCGATACCCATCGATCGCGGCAGCACCTCAACATAGCCGTACCCAAACAACAGACCATTGCCGGACTGGCATTACTACTAGCACTTTGGCTAACTGGCTGCACTACACCAGCCAACCGCACCACACCGACCGATCGCAAAGTAGTTTTAACAACCTTTACCGTCATCGCAGACATGACGCGCAACGTTGCAGGTGAGAAGGTAAATGTCGAATCGATCGTCAAACCCGGTGCCGAAATCCATGGTTACGAACCTACACCCAGCGACCTAGCAAGAGGACAAAACGCAACTGTAATCTTCGATAACGGCCTCAATCTAGAACGATGGGCAACCAGATTTTACAATAGTCTTCCAAAGGTACCGCATATTACCTTGAGCGAAGGAGTCAAACCAATCGCGATTGCTAGCGATGCCTCCAAAGGTAAACCCAATCCCCATGCCTGGATGTCCCCCAAAAATGCCCTGATTTACGTTGAGAATATCCGTAAAGCATTGGGTAAAATCGATCCGGCTAATGCCTCAATCTACGATGCCAACGCCGCAACTTACAGCCAACAAATTCGGGCACTCGATACCAAACTCAAACAAGCAGTCGCCAAGATCCCGGCTGACAAACGTTACCTCGTTAGTTGTGAAGGTGCATTTACCTACATTGCCCGCGACTATGGACTCACCGAAGTCTACATCTGGCCAGTTAACGCTGAACAACAAGCCACACCCAAACAAGTCGAACGAGTCATAAATACCGTTAGAGCCAAACAGATTCCCACCGTCTTTTGTGAAAGCACCGTCGATAATCGAGCGCAACTTCAGGTAGCCAAAGAAACAGGTGCCAAATTTGGTGGTGTATTTTATGTCGATTCGCTCTCTCCACCAAATGGCCCCGCATCAACCTATTTGAAATTATTGGAATACAACATTAATACGCTAATTAAGGGCATGACAACCAAATGAACGCAATTGGAATAGACATCGAAAATGTAACCGTTGCTTATCACGGCAAAGTCGCCCTCCATAGTGCATCCCTGCAACTTCAAAGCGGTTCGATTTGTGGATTGGTGGGGATGAATGGTGCGGGAAAATCGACTCTATTTAAAGCGATTATGGGTTTTGTAAAACCCGCTACCGGACGGATTTTAGTTAATGGGTTACCGATACATAAAGCCCAGAAAACTAATATCGTCGCCTACGTACCTCAGTCCGAAGAAGTAGACTGGAATTTCCCAGTTAGCGTCGCCGATGTCGTGATGATGGGGCGGTATGGATATATGAATATCTTGCGAATTCCTGGCTCTAGAGATAAGCAAGCAGTTAGAGAAAGCTTAGAACGCGTGCAAATGTCGGATTTGCGCGATCGACAAATTGGCGAATTATCTGGCGGCCAAAAGAAGCGGACATTTTTTGCTAGGGCACTAGCTCAACAAGCCCAAGTTTTATTATTAGATGAACCATTTGCAGGTGTCGATGTCAAGACCGAAAAAATGTTAATTGACTTACTCCTCCAATTGCGGGAACGCGGACATACAATCCTCATTTCGACTCACGATTTAGCCTCAATTAAAACCTTCTGCGATCGAGTGGTACTTATCAACCGTAGCATTCTGGCATATGGTAATACCTCAGATGTATTTACGCCAGAAAATATTGCCCGCGCCTTCGATAATTCACTTGGAGATTTATCGAGTGTCACCAGCCAGTTAAATGGAAAAAATCGGGATATAAAATAATGGATCTAATTAACTGGTTGGTCGCACCATTGCAATATGAGTTTATGGTGAAGGCAATTTTTGTCAGTGCTTTAGTTGGAATGGTATGTGCGGCACTTTCTTGTTATATGACCCTCAAAGGATGGTCTTTAATGGGTGATGCTGTCTCTCATGCGGTGTTACCAGGGGTGGCTGTTGCCTACATGCTCAACATCCCGTTAGCCATCGGTGCGTTCGTATTTGGCGTCGGCTCGGTTATTGCGATCGGGTTTATCAAAGCGCAAACTAGGATTAAAGAAGATACGGTCATTGGGTTGGTATTTACCGGATTTTTTGCATTAGGATTAGTTCTAATTTCCAAAGTTCGCAGCTCGATCGATCTGACGCATATCCTCTTTGGTAATGTCTTGGGAATTGCCGATGGCGATATCGTCCAGACGGTAATTATTAGTGGCATTACTTTAGTAATTCTGGCAATTCTCCGTAAAGATTTGATGCTATTTTGCTTTGATTCTACCCACGCTCGATCGATCGGTTTAAATACCACATTCCTCTACTACGTCTTATTATCATTACTCTCCCTCACTGCGGTTGCCGCACTCCAAACAGTAGGCATCATTCTCGTCGTAGCGATGTTAGTCACGCCTGGAGCAACGGCATATCTATTGAGCGACAGATTCGATGTGATGATGTTAATTGCAATGGCTTCGGGAATATTTTCGAGCGTGATGGGGACGTATATTAGTTACCATATCGACGGCTCGACAGGCGGCTGCATCGTCGTTTTGCAAACCTTATTATTTCTCGTCGCGATGATTTTTGCACCCAAACATGGCTTGTTGGCTAAATCGCGTGAAGATCGATCGATTACAGCCGCAGATGGAAAGCAATTAGAAAAATAATACAGCGATCGAACATTGACAAAGATTATCGATCGTACTATCGTCTTACTAAAGCACTATCGATAAAAATAATATGGATGCAGTTATTGTTTCATCCAAGTATCAAATTGTAATTCCTAAAGAAATTAGAGAATCAATGGGAATAGTATCGGGTCAAAAAATTCAAATGATTGCCTATCGCAACCGGATCGAACTAATCCCGATTAAACCAATATCTCAAATGAGAGGCTTCCTCAAAGGGATCGATACCGAGGTGACTAGAGAAGAGGACAGGGTTTGAATATTGTTGATTCTTCCGCATGGCTTTCTTACTTTGCAGATGATGGCAATGCTCAATACTTCGCCGAACCGATCGAAAATACAGCAGCTTTACTAGTCCCCAGTATTACGCTGACTGAAGTTTTCAAAGTTATACTCCGTCAACGAGATGAAGATGCAGCTCTAGCCGCAATCGCTCAGATGGAACAAGGACAGACGATCGTGTTGGATAGCCATCTCGCGGTTGATGCGGCGTATTATGGCATTAAGTATAAATTACCATTAGCTGACAGCATTATATATGCCACTGCAATGAAATATGATGCCATCATTTGGACGCAAGATGATGATTTTGAATCGCTAGATCGGGTGAGATATTTTCCAAAGCTAGGCAAAAAATAAACATATAGAGCAGTAATTAAACAGAAAATTAAATATTTTCAATCTGTCTTTAATACATACAAATCTAATAGTTTGCTGATAATTAATACTAATGAGCGTAAGTTGTACGGATGTCGAGCAGTATCTGCACGAACATATACCGCTGTCTAAAGCGATGGCTGTATCGGTTAGCTCGATCGATTCGAGTGGCGTTATTTTATCAGCTCCATTACAACCAAATATCAATCATCGCAGTACGGTATTTGGTGGGAGTATTTCGGCTGTCTCGGTTCTGTCTGCTTGGACTTTAGTTCT
>NZ_PVWO01000463.1 GCF_003003845.1 Chamaesiphon polymorphus CCALA 037
AGACTCCAATCCAAATTTCAAATACGATTCAACATATCTACAACCTTATTCTATAATCTTCTGGCGGGAAGGGAGTAATACAGTTTCAATCGGTAAAATTAGATCGCCATTAAATCCTGTATCGATAACTGCATCGACAGCAATTTTGTTATTTTCATTACCGATAATTACCAATTTGAGAATCGCTTCTCGCCGTTGATTGACTCGCCCAAACATCATAATTATTAAGCTGGATACACAGAGTTGAATCTGTGAACGCTATCTGCACCAACTCGTTCAAACCAGAGCTGTGCAGATGGCAACCGCTCGAACATTTTCGCCGCTGCTGCGAGGGTGGTATCTGCTAATTCAAATTCGCCTGTTTCGATGTCGATCGCGACAATTTTACCATCAGCTTCTACTCCCAGTGTTGGTATAACGTGGTTATAAATTTGAGTACCTTTTTGGGCGAATTCTTCTGGGCTGTAGCGCAAGACATGCTGAGTTGACTTTAAAGGAGGATTGATGTTCATGACTAGATACTCAATAACAACCGATATATTTCTATTTTATCTCGATCCGATCGGCCTCGATCGATTGCTATCCTGAATATAGTCACTCAAACTTTTTTTTCGATCGTTTCTGGAATTGCCCAAACTGTGATTGTAGCTGGAATTAGACGAAAGCTCGTTTGGATACTGCCCTTTGCATCTAGTTTATTTCGGGCAGTTGCCAATTAGGTAGTCGCGACTCACACTCAAGTCCACTACTTATTTGCACTAATTTATCATGTCTCATTCCGCTCAGTCGGTTTCTCGATCGATATTCAATACCAGTCTCGTCATCTTACTCGCCAGCCTTACCGCGTGTGGTTCTGGTGCGAATAAGGGATCTGCTCCTGCAAGTAGCCCTGCAAGCCCAGCAGCCACAGGTACCAGTACAAGTTCGACGACTGAATCTAAGCAGGCGTTAAATGGTGGAGCCAAAACGGATTCATCTACGCCACTCCAATCGGAAGCTTTACCTGTATCGCCGCCGATAGAAGCACCTACTGACGAAAGCTATCAATCGATCGAGGATAATCAATTTTACACTGCCGATCGACAACCGCTTTCGACTTTCTCGATCGATGTAGATGCGGCTAGTTATAGTAACATTCGGCGATTTATTAATGGCGGACAATTACCGCCTAAAGATGCGGTGCGGATCGAGGAAATGGTCAATTATTTTCCTTATGATTATCCCCAACCGACGGGCGATAAACCATTTTCGATTAATACCGAAGTTGCTACCGCACCATGGAATCCCCAGCATAAACTCGTGCAGATTGGATTGCAAGGCAAGAAGATTAGCATGGAGAAATTACCACCGAATAATTTAGTCTTCTTGCTAGATGTTTCCGGTTCGATGAACGAGCCGAATAAACTGCCCCTGCTTAAATCTTCGCTCAAGTTATTAGTTAACGAACTCCGCCCGAACGATCGAGTGGCGATCGTCGTTTATGCTGGTAGTGCTGGTTTAGTTTTACCTTCGACACCTGGAAACCAGAAAGAGAAAATTATCGCTGCTCTAGATAAATTAGAAGCTGGCGGTTCTACTGCTGGTGGGGAAGGGATTATTCAGGCGTATAAAGTAGCGCGAGAAAACTTTCTTCAGAATGGTAATAATCGGGTAATTCTCGCGACAGACGGTGACTTTAATGTCGGCGTTAGTAGCGATGAAGGATTGGTTAAGCTGATCGAAACAGAACGGAAGAGTAATGTCTTTCTGACAGTGCTTGGTTTAGGGATGGGCAATCTCAAAGATGCCAAAATGGAACAGTTGGCGAACAAAGGTAATGGGAACTATGCCTATATCGATAATTTGATGGAAGCCAAAAAGGTATTGGTGAAAGAGTTCGGCTCGACTTTATTGACGATCGCTAAAGATGTCAAAATCCAAGTCGAATTCAATCCCAAACTCGTCCAAGCATATCGTCTGATTGGCTATGAGAATCGCGTCCTAGCTAACAAAGACTTCAAAGATGATAAAAAAGATGCTGGCGAACTTGGAGCCGGACATGCGGTTACAGCCCTGTATGAGGTAATTCCCGTCGGTGTGAAAACCGATCTCAAGTTTGCGACACCTGTGGCTCAAACTGCGGCGGATAAAGAAACTCAAATTGCGGCTAATAGTACCGAATTGATGCAAGTCAGATTGCGGTATAAGGCTCCTAAATCGGATACTTCCGAACTCTTAACTGGGAAGGTAGAAAACTCGATCGCGAAGCCAATTAATACAGCTTCTAATAATCTCAAGTTTGCGGCGGCGGTTGCTGCTTATGGGATGAATTTACGCAATTCACCGTTTAAAGGGAGTAGCAATTTTGGGAGTGTGTTGGAATTGGCAAATCAATCTAAGGGTGCGGATCTCGATGGCTATCGGGCGGAGTTTATCCGGTTGGTTGAGAAGAGTAAGAAACTTACCAAATCTTAGCAACTTGTACTTTTAAATTATTACTGCTAGATCCCCGACTTCTTCAAGAAGTCGGGGATCTGTACCAACCAGGATTGCCATATGAATCATCACAACCAAAATTCAAGTTTACTAGATTTATCACCCCAAGGCTATCAGATCGATCGAGTGTTGGGGCAAAATATTAATGGTGGTAGAGTTACGTATTTAGCGCAAGATCTCAACGGCAATACACCTGTGGTTGTCAAACAATTTCAGTTTGCGACGACTGGCAACACCTGGAGCGATTATGATAGTTATCAACGCGAAGTCGATCTGCTCCAACAACTCAACCATCCGCACATTCCCAAGTATGTAGCCTCTTGGGAGACGCCGACTGGGTTTTGTTTGGTGCAAGAATACAAGTCGGGGAATACTTTGGCTAATTCGGGACGAGAATTTACGATCGATCGAGTCAAGCAAATCGCGATCGATATTTTAGAAGTATTAATATATTTACAGCAACAGCAACCGCCAATTATTCATCGCGATCTCAAGCCCGAAAATATTCTAATTGACGATCGCGATGTCTATCTTATCGACTTCGGATTTGCTCGTAGCAATAATACCGATCTGACTGCTAGTAGCACCATTAAAGGGACGCTGGGATTTATGCCACCCGAACAGTTATTCAATCGTCCATTAACTAAAGCATCAGATTTATATAGTTTGGGTGTCACATTAGTCTGTCTATTAACAAAGATGAAATCGACTGAGATCGATCGACTGATCGACCACAATTATCGCTTGGATTTACCCAAACATTTAAGTCATCTCCCACCGAAATTCTTAGCTTGGCTGACGAAAATGACCGATCCCAATCCCGAAGCTCGTTATCCAGACGCACAGACGGCTTTGACTGCGCTACAGACGCTCGATAGTTCGATCGAAGTTCCCATGTCTAAACCAAAAATAATCGGTTTGGGGCTAATCGTGCTGATTGGATTGTCGGTAATTCATAAATATATCCCGACTGGAAATCGATCGATCTCACCGTCAGGAAATTCCATCTCTATTACTCAATTACAAGCCGATAAAGGTTGCCCTGGTTGTAATTTAGCAGGCATCGATTTACGAGGGCAAAATTTACAAAGTTATGATTTTACAGGTGCCAATTTGTCTGGTGCGGATCTGCGCGATGCCGATTTACGAGGTGCGAGTTTGCGCGGGGCAAATCTGACAGATGCGATGTGGGTTGGGGCTAATTTAGGCAGTACCGACTTACGGGAAGCTAAGTTACCACCAAGCAATCACTAATTCTCAATTCTCAATTCTCAATTCTCAATTCTCACTTCTCACTTCCCCCCGAATTCTGCTCGCGACGTTCTTGGAGTTGTAAGAGGATCTGTTGGTGCATCTCGCGGGTAATTGGGTAAAAATAGGCGCAAACCAAACCGCAAATCAGCGATAATGTCGGTACGGGGCCGATCGAGAGGCGAATAGCGTCTAATACTGCCACGGGTTGATCTGGTATTGGTACGGCAGCAGTTGGGAGCCGATAACCCGTCCACTCTAGACTTTGCAGCACCCCTGCGACTGCTAGTCCCAGACAGATTTTTTGCAAGAACACCATAAAACTATAGAAAATCCCCTCGCGGCGTTGTCCCGTGCGGAGTTCGTCTAGCTCGATGACATCGGGTAACATCGACCAGGGCACTAAATAGGCCGTAGATACACCCAAACCAGCCATCACCGCAAATACATACATCATTGTAGTTTGACCGGGCTGGAGCGAATATAAGCCCAGTTGGGCGACGATCCAGACACTAGTGCCCACAAAGTAGACAACTTTTTTGCCGACTTTTTGACTGATGGCATTCCACACCGAGAGCATCCCCAACGCCGTCCCCTGCACGGCTAAAATCACCAACGGCGAATCTGCTTGTTTCATGCCCATATAACTGACGACAAAATAGGGAATAATCGCCGCCGTCAGTTGGAGACTAAACCAGGAGCAGAGATAAATTCCGACTACGAGCAAAAAGGGACGATTGGTAAATACCAGGCGTAATTGCTCCCGCATGGGCATTGTCACTGGCTCCATTTCTGCTGGATGTAGATCTGCAACGGCTTTTGCACGGCGAATGGTACCGAATACGCACCAGAATAACGGGAGTACCGATAGCACGGCGCAAATTATGCCGATCGTGAGATATTGGGTAGCAGGATCGGCAAGTTGTTGAAAGATCGTGCGAGCAATTAGGAGCGCGATAATAC
>NZ_PVWO01000464.1 GCF_003003845.1 Chamaesiphon polymorphus CCALA 037
CTGTCAGCAATATCGGCAGGGGCGATCGACATATTCTGTAAAATCGGAATCGAAACTTCCTGTTTATCCTTATTTTCCTGACCTGGTGAAATTACTACCCCCCGTCCTTGTGGCAGTTTCAGGAATTCATCGGGAGCCATCAGCGGCACCTCTTGAACGTGCTGGGTGCGAGTCGTCGTCGCTTTGCCATCTTTACTGCCAGCGGAAGTCGTTGATTTAGTCCAGTAGACGATATCTTTTTTCCCCAAATACTCTGAATATTCCTTAGCACTGGACGAATCTTGAGGATTGAGGAAGATTTTCGTACCGCAGTTACCAGCGATCGTCCTCGCCCCATTTTCGCCATAGGATTCAACTAATTGGGCGTAGTTTTGTAAGAATAACAGGGCGATAAAACCCGCCGATCTCGCTTCTGCCAACCAGTTCTTCAATCTAGGTAGATAGATCGTCGGTACTTCGTCCCCGCTGAATACGAACGGTGCTTCGCGCTCGCGGGCGTGATTGACATTACGCGAGACGAGCGCGTCGATAACAGTGGCGAGAATCGGTGAGACGATATCTCGATAGTCCTGATTGAGGCCGATAATCGTCAGAGTTTTACCGTCGAGATCGGGCTGGAGGTCGCTAGTGCCGCAAATCGAGGGCACGAATTCGCGCTCGACAAACCGCTGAAAAATCTTGGAGGCATTGGCAATAATCCCGCCTTCGGTCACGTTGGTTTCTAAATTACCGCCGCCGACACCGATAAATTGGGAAAATGCTTTGGCATTCCAAATATTCAAACGTTTGGTAGCAAAGTTCATCCGCGCACTGAGATTTGGTAGCGAGATAATCGTAGCGGCAGTGAGCAGATCGCCGAATTCTGGTCTATTTAACTGCTCTGCCACCCATTTAGCGGCGAGAAAAACAGCTTTAACTAAATTGATGCCTGCGTCGGTAAAAAATTCATTGCCGCTATCTCGCTCTCCCATTGCCAGATTTTTAATCATTGTTTGAGCGAGCTGTCCAGCTTTAACGCCATCGCCCGAATCGCTAATATAATCGAGCAGATTGCAGACGCAACTTTCGATAAAACCTGGCGCGAAGATTTGAATTTTATAGCCTAACTCGCGAGCGTAACCAGCAATTTCCTTAGTTTGTTCGGGATATTTAAAATCGAACATGGTTAGGGTGAAGTCTCGATCTAGTACCGAACGCAGCAAGGGATTCATAAATCCATAGGATTTACCCGTGTCCGCAGCACCGTAACCGATAATCGATCTCTGAGCGTCGGGAAAATAGACCGTGCGATCGAATAGTTCGTACCATTGTGGTAATGGTGGTAAGTTTGCCTGCTGCTCGGCGATTTTTAACTCGATTTGTTCTTCGCTCAAGCCGTGTTGTTTGAGAGATTTAGAGATTTTGGCAATTAATTCTTCGCGTTGTTTTATCCTGACCCACTTGGGCTTATTGATGTATAAGCAAGTATTAGCTATCTTCGAGCCTGGGTTGTTAAGCTGTTTTTCCCCACGTTTGCGAGCGGCTTTTTTCTCCTTCCTGCCACCCCAATAAGCAGTCCCTAGCTTTTGGTGCTGGGGTTTACTATCGAGTAACATCGCCACCCCATAGACCGAACAAGCCAGCAAAATTAACCCCAGTGGCGAAGATAGCCAATTTTGAACCGATATCTGCGGCGACGGCTGGGATGAGGTTTGATGGTGAGCGATTTGGCTGGACTGTGACATTAGTTTATCGAACTTAATTTCTCAATTTGACTTGGCGATAAACGCTGGCATTGGTGGCGACGATGGGAAACCAGTTGTTGCGCTCGGAGATCGGAAATAAGGGGATGCCGATAAAATAGGGCGTACAGCCGACCAGCCAACCACAGAAGCGCAAATTGATGGCGACAGTTGCCGACCCAGTTCGGGGGTTGAGATTGCGGAGGACGAATTTAATCCCGCCAGAGCCGATATTTGCTTCTACTCCCGTCGGTTCCATGCCGCCGTTTACCATCGCCAGCAATCCTTCTCCACCGCGCACTGACAGGCTATCGCCAGAGATAATCTTGGCACCACGGAGGTAGGGCATTCCCACCCACGGGTGGAACTCGCCATAGTCGCAGTTGCGATCGCATTTGGCGTTGGGCTGTTGGTTCGACCCGCTCATCACCATGTGCTGGATATTGCGTTCTTTAGTGCGAATTACATCTAGCTTCATCAATGCAACGCCAGCAGGCATTCTAAACCCTGGCATGTTGGCAATCTTAATTTGTGACAGTCCCGGCACGACGTTGGCAGGTAGTTTGGCCAAGCCAGGAAATCGCTTTAACTGGATATTTTGAATTTGGGGAAACTGGGAAATGGTAGTTTGGCGCAGATCGACTGCGCGCCCCAAAATTCGATTGCCAGCTCCCAACTTGCCGAGGGTAGTGCGGGTGCCGTCGGCGGTAGTTACTGGCAGATTTGCCATTGCGGGATCGGCGGATATCGCATCGGCGATCGTCACTCGACTCAGCCAGGGAGTTGCTGCGGCGAGGCTAGCGTTAGGATCGATCGGTTTGCCCGTTGTGGCGGCAATTGCTGCTGGGGTTAAATCGCCCGTTTTAAAAGTCGCATTCCAGACTGCCATTGGAATGCAGGTAGCTGGAGCCGCTCCGCGCGGACAATTAATTTCACTCGCTCCACCCAGCGCGTCGCTGGCACGGTCGGGAATTTGAGCGCGTACTGGGCTAGTAAATCTAGACATTCCGCCGATCGTTGCCTGGGAGAACGGATCGTTATTTTGAGCTTGAGCTACCGTTGGAAACAGTAATAAAATAGTACAAATAGCAGCAAGATATCTAAGCATTAATATCTAACTCCACCGATAAGTTCCGACCAGCGACCGCTCAAGAATACAGCCAAACCGATCGCGCCAATGAAGTAATAGACGATCTTACATGCCCAAATAAATGCTGGAGAGTTATCAAAATCGCGGATTTTTTTAATTAAAGCTAACATGTTAGTGATGAGTATTTACAAATTTAAGGATTGAGTTGGTGGTTGTTGTTGAGGTGCCTCGACATATTTAAATCCCTGCGGTGGCTCCAGATCTAAATGCGATTTTTCTGACTCTCCTACGTTTTGAAGTTCTTTTTCGAGAAGATCGAATATTGATTCCGGTCTAATCAGTTCGGCTTTTTCTTGCGTCTGAATGTCAGCAATCGTACCGACGACTGGGCGAACGATTCCCGTGTCAGTTTCCCGCGCTGCACCCACTAAATTACCGATTTTTTCTCCAGCAGCCTTAACGGTATTTATTGCGGCTACTGCACCTCCTGCGGCGGCTTTTAAAGTATTCTCACTCATAGCAGCACCCACACTAGGTGCGACTTTTGCGACTGCTTGCCGAGCGATTTGCGCTCGTTGTGTCGCGATCGCAATTAACTTTTGAGCCAGAGAGCTACCGCCTTCAACCCCACGGTCGAGCATCGATTTCAACAGCCCCCGATCTTCAAGTCCCCGACCTTTGCTAAACTGCATCGAAGCTAGAGTAGTTGGATCGACGATCCGCATTGTCTCGCTTGATGAATCGACATCGATTTGTAGTTGCAGATCGTCGATGGCAATTACTGTCGATTCGTCCTCCCTGACTTCGAGTTCGGCGAGTGTTTTTATCAGCTCTGAAGCGGCGGCTGTCGCGCTAGGTTCGGAGTCGGAATTGAGTTGGAGATTGCTAGCTTCCGGATCGTTGATTTGGTTGGCAATTGCCGAGATTAGCTGGAGATCGGCGGGGATATTATTAGGATTGTTGACTTTTAAATTAGTAGGAATGCTCGCGCTATCGATCGTAAAAGATAGCTGTTGTTGGCGAAACCCCCGTGCGAGATAATCGCCAGAGCGCAGATCGTAAGTTGCATCGCCCTCGCTAGAAATAGTTTGAGTTATCGTCGTCTCGTTACCGTTCTCATCCATTAGCGTCAAACTGGACGTGTCGCTGGGGGTCGCTATTTGATGCAACAAGGCAATATTGGCGAGATCCGCGCCCAACTTTGGATCGAGCGGTATGTTTGTTTCGAGATCGGTTGTAGAGCTGGCGTTCGAGCCATCTAACACTTCAGATGAGTGGGGATGATCTGGCTCGTTATCAAAGGTAATGGAATTCAACTCATCTTCAGAAAGATCCGCTCCAGCATTTGCCATCGCCTCGATCGTTTCTTCGAGATCGTTCGCCGCCAATACCTCACTCTGAATGCCGATTTCTGCATGTGCCAGCGAATCAGGAATCGGCTCGATCTCCGGTGCGTTCGGCAGCTCCACCAGATTTCTCTCGATCGCTGCGGCGATGGTTGCTGTTGCCATCAACGGTTGGATCTCATTAACGACTACTTTCCCTTGACGATCTACTTCAATCAAATCCCGCCCTTCGACGGTAACTTTGATTTTCGCCAGTTCCAATGGCACGGTTTCACCTACTGGCGTATTGAGTAACTTCAGAAATTTTTGAGCCTGAGCTTGCTTGCTACCCGCAATTTCTGAAGAGATGTTAGCTCGACCCTGACTGCGCCTAAAAATAAAGTCCTTCAGGGAAGTAATTGTTTCCCAAACTCGTTCGCGCAATGACTTTCTAGGTTCGTTACTTTTAACGGTCGAATGATGTGGAAATAAATGTCTTTCTTTGGTAAGAAATTCCTTTACCCAATGCAACAGTTTTATTGCCGCTTTACTG
>NZ_PVWO01000062.1 GCF_003003845.1 Chamaesiphon polymorphus CCALA 037
CCCATCCACCCATCCACCCATCCACCACTCCCTCCCTAATGGAACCAATCATTCAACTACGCGGCATCTCCAAAGCCTTTGGTAAGAGCGTGATTTTAGATGGGATGGATTTAGATATCTATCCAGGGCAAGGTTTGGGCATAATCGGGCCGTCGGGAACGGGAAAATCGACCATTTTGCGCATCATTGCGGGATTGCTCGCCCCAGACGAGGGCGAAGTTTGGATTCGCGGCCAAAAGCGACAGGGATTGATCGAAGATGGTAACGATCCGGTGTATATCGGAATGGTATTTCAGCAAGCCGCCTTGTTCGATTCGCTCACCGTCGAGGAAAATGTTGGCTTCCGCTTATTTCAGCAATCGCGGATCTCGCGCCAAAAAATTCGAGAGTTAGTCGAAGCTAAACTAGCAATGGTCGGTATGGTAGATGTTGCAGATCGCTATCCTGCGCAATTATCAGGGGGAATGCGCAAGCGTGTCAGTTTCGCACGAGCGATTATGTCCAACCCCGAACGCCCCGAAGACAATCCAGAAGTCTTATTATACGACGAACCAACGGCAGGGCTAGACCCGATCGCGTCTACGGTGATTGAAGATTTAGTCAGAGACTTGCAGCATCAAGCTGGCTGTGGCACATATGTCATGGTCACGCACCAAAGTAGCACGATTAGGAGAACTACCGATCGCATTGTCTTTATTTATCAAGGCAAAGTGCAATGGGATGGCAAAACAGACGATATCGATACTACCGACAACCCCCTGATGCGCCAATTTTTCAATGCCAGCATCCACGGCCCAATTCATGTCATCGATTGAGTTAAGGTTGAGGAAACGATAATTATCGATATTTAGCGATCGATATAGCATCTGATATATTGACGTTATGAAATTAATGTTGCAATCTTTTGAATTTACTACTGCTAAAATATCAGACACAGGTCAAATATCATACTTTGAGAAACAAGGTAAATATTTAGATGTAGAATTAGATGCTAATACAGTCTTAACATTAGTCCTTGCGTCTACTGAAACTCTTGCATCAGAAGATAATACTCAGCCATCTTTCCTAATCGGTAAATACCCCATCACTCAAAAGCAATGGTATAAAGTGATGAAAAGTTTTCAATACGGCGGTAATTTAGGTTTTAAAAAACCTGTTATGGCAAGTTGGGTAGATGCAATGGAATTTTGCGATCGACTATCCCACAAAGAAGGTAAAGAATATCGACTACCTACAGAAGCAGAATGGGAAATAGCTTGTCGCGCTGGCTCGAAAACTATTTTTAGTTTTGGAAATATTCTAACGCCAGATTTAGCTAGTTTTGGAAAAGATTCTTCGATTACAGGTATTAGGTACAAAACAACATCGGAACCAATTATGAACGTGGGTATGTTTCCACCCAATGATTTTGGCATCCATGATATGCATGGAAATATTTGGGAATGGTGCTTAGAAACACAACCTAACCCATATCCAGGATTGCGTCCAATTCGAGGAGGTGCATACTATAGTCCTGCCGAAAGTTGTGGCTGTTCTTCCCAAGGATCTTTTCGCTATAGACATAAATTTGGTGTCGTAGCTATCGTGGCAAAGGTTTCACGAGCAGCATCAAAGAATCGCAAGGCAGCGTCAGGATTGTTCTGAGAAATATATGTATAGATCTCGTCAAAGTCTTGACTAGCCAGAGGTGAAATCTGAAGACGCAAGCTCATGGTTTGATAAGATTAGAGCGTTTTTGCTCCCACCAGTCATCATTAACTTCGATAGGTTCGCCACTTTCGAGTCCTTCAATGAGCATTCCTTCGAGTCTTTCTCTTTCTCTTTCTCGATCGAGAAGGTTCCGTAGGTAACGATCTGTAGACTGAAATCCATTTTTAACAACCTGACTTTCAATGAAAGCTTGTAGATCTTCAGGTATAGAAAATGTAACTGTAACCATTTGGGCTTGCTCCAATGCCAATAAGTTGACAACTATATTTTAATCGATGCCAATAGCGTTTGACCGTTCATATTTAGCACTCCTAAAATCCTAAATCCATTTGCGCCGCTTTAGCCGCAACCAATATCTCCTCATCTGACTTAGTACCCCAATCCGGATCGCCAATTTCTTCATAGAATTTTTGGTCGTAAGGACGAGTACGAACTACCACAGGCATCGGGACGGCATGTCCCAAGACTAAGGCTTGTTGTTTGGAATCTAACTTAGCCAAGACCGATTTTAATCCCTGCGCGCCAGATACGCCTGTAAAGATGGCGTCGATATCTTTTTCGTCGTTAATTAACGCTGTAATTCGCGTGCCGATTTGGGACATAATTTCGTTATCGATGCCCGACGGACGTTGATCGACGATGAGTAATGTCACGAAAAATTTCCGCATTTCGCGGGCGATCGTGCCGAAGATGGTACTTTTGGCAATAGCCGGATCTAAGAATCTGTGTGCTTCTTCGATCGTGATAATCAGCGGATAAGGTCGATCGGATTCTTGTTTGCTTTGGAGGTATTGTTCGGCTTTATTTACATATAATTTATGAATCCGGCGGGTGAGCATATTTGTCACCAACATATAAGATAATAAATCTGACTGGTTGCCAAATTCAATCACGACATTTTTGCCAGCACTGAGCGATTGAATCAAGCTTTTGAGATTATCTTGACGGCTAATCGGACGCAGGTATTTGAGCTTTTCTAAGCGCATTAATTTACGCTGTAAAGACGCGATCGATCCTTTATGTCCCTTGCCCGATTCGCAGAAGATCGTAATATCTTCATTACTCATCTCCAACAGCCGACTAATCCAGCTAGAACCATATTCCGCCGCCAAAATATTCGCATTATCCAGACTGGCTTCCGAGAGATTTAACTCGCGCGAGACTAATTGCAAGTCCTCGATATCGATCATCTCATAGGTGAGAAACAGCTCCTGCGCGTCGCGAATGCCCCTAGCGCGACTGGATTCGGGATCGAGAGTGTAAACGACTACCTCATTGGGAAATAATTGCCTCAAGCCTTTAACGGTTTTGACATTTTTGCCTTCTTGTACGGCTTCCCAACCGTATTCGGAGTGCATGTCGAAGATCAAATTGACGGCGACTTTTTTGCGAATGACGCCAGCGAGTAATAGTCGCGTCAGAAATGATTTACCCGTCCCCGATTTACCAAATACCCCGTTACTGCGCTCGACAAACTTTTTGAGATCCAGACAGACGGGTACATCCATATCTAATGGTTGCCCGATCGAAAAATTCTTGCGCGTCGGATCGTCTTCCCAGCCGAATACCGATCGAAAGTCGTTCTCATTGGCGTCAAATACTTGGCTGAAGTGGCTGGGAACTGTCTTGACAGGTAAAAGCTCCCATTCCATATTTGTCTGTGCTTCAAAGGACGCTAAGGCGGCTTTACCATTTTCGCCTTTAGCTTTTTTACCTTTGCCATTCCCATTGAGACTCGCACCGCCATTTAGCGATGGGGGAATTTGGCTGAATTTATTGAGCATCAACATCGGCGAAAGATTTACCGTGCCGTATGTACCACTCCCCGACAAAACATCGAGCAAAAAGTCATCTTCGGGATGAGGCGGATTGACTAAAATTCGATCGCTCGATGTCCCCAGACAGACATCTGTTAATAGACAAAAGAAGTCATATTGTCGTCCGCGCACCACCAAAAATTTCCCCACCCGCATATCTTCCACAGAGATATCTGGATGCAGTCTTACTTCCAAGCCGCCAGTGAGCGAACCTTCAATTACTGAGCCGAGGGGTTTATTCATAGAATGGTAGATCCAAAAATGCCGATGCGCTCAAACCCTCACCGCTGAAAATTTTTCGGTTGGGATGTTATTTTTAATAGTCATAGCACAAACTTACCATCAATGCGTTGTGAATCTGGTTTTAGTCTGGGAATTTTGACGATCGGATCGCGGTTGCATTTAGTAATCTTGTAATCGATCGCCAAAAAAAACACCGATCGATCGCGACAATTTGAGATTGTCGATCGATTGGTGCTGTAAATTTGACTCATTAGAGCCAGGTTTGCAGGAGATAGCTGCGGTTAAATTCGGTTCGGGCTACTTGGTTGCCGAGCATTTGCCAGCAGCTAATTGTTTTTGGTGCGCGGTAAGTTCGGCGGGGTGGGATGCATCCATCCATATTAAATTCGGGATGGTTGTCAGCCCCAAGATTGTTAGCAGTAGGGCGGCGATCGAAATTTTGGATAGTTTAATACTGGCAAGAGCTGTCAGAGCGGAATCTACTGGCTGATTGACGTTAGATGAAATTGAGGCAAAAGTCATGTTTTTTCTCCTAATTTCTGTCGGTATGTACGATGAGCAGTTGACTTCGTTCGCAAAAACACGGCGATATTATTTAGCCGCCACGCTTTTACTGGGGAGATCTTCGATTTAAGTTGAATACTTCGACCCCCATATTCTAACGTCGTCTTTTGGCAAGTGAGGATTCCACGCGATCTCGATTTTTGCAGATCGATCGTTGAAACTAGTTAGCTTGATTGGGATGAGCCGATCGATCGAGTTACAGATTTTATGGATCGCGATCGAGTCAAAACGATCGTCGATCGCACCCGTAACGTTTGTTTCGCCTAGCCTGTGACGATTTATGTAGAAATGTTAAGATAAAAACAGCAATTATTTCCTCGGTCGTGCAAATGTCGAAATCTTCTCTGCCAAAAGTTGTAGTTATTGGTGCTGGTATCGGTGGATTGACAGCAGGTGCCTTGCTGGCAAAACGGGGATATGAGGTGACGATCTTCGATAGTGCGATCGTCCCTGGCGGCTGTGCGTCTACATTTAAGCGTCAAGGCTTTACATTTGACGTGGGTGCGACTCAAGTCGCCGGATTAGAACCAGGCGGCATCCATCACCGCATCTTTAGCGAATTAGAAATCGAATTACCGCCAGCCACACCTTGCGATCCGGCTTGTGCGGTATTTCTACCAGGTGAAACCACCCCGATTAACGTCTGGCGCGATCCAGAGCGGTGGCGAGCCGAACGCCAACAGCAATTCCCTGGGAGCGAACCCTTCTGGCAATTCTTGCAGCAACTGTTCGCAGCAAGCTGGGAGTTCCAAAGCCGCGATCCAATTCTCCCCCCACGCAATTTGTGGGATGTAACGCAATTAGTCGGCGCATTGCGACTAAATACCCTAATTACCGTTCCATTTACACTCTCGACAGTTGGGGACGCACTCAAATGGTTTGGATTGGATGGCAATAAACGGTTGCGGACGTTTCTGGATTTACAACTCAAACTTTATTCTCAAGTCACCGCCGCCGAAACAGCCTTGTTATACGCAGCAACCGCTCTAGGCGTCTCTCAGACACCCCAAGGACTCTATCACCTTCAGGGGAGTATGCAGGTATTGAGCGATCGATTGGTGGCCTCATTAGAGCGCGATGGTGGGAAGTTATTGATGCGGCATACGGTCGAATCGATCGAATGCGACGAGAATGGCGTCACAGGCGTAACCGTCCGCAATCAAAAAACGGGTGAAACTCGGACGGAAACCGCCGCTCAAGTGGTGGCAAACGTCACGGCACAAGATTTAGTCAGATTGCTCGGCGATGCGGCTCCTAAGTCCAATCCCATCCCCTTATTATCGCTCGACGGCTATCGATCGCGCGTCAAGACTTTACCCCAAGCTTCAGGGGCATTCGTCGTCTATTTAGGCGTCAAAGAGACGGCAATTCCGGCAGGATGTCCGCCGCATCTGCAATTCCTCTATGATTACGACGGCATCATCGGCGAAAATAATTCCCTATTTGTCTCCGTCAGTCATCCCGGCGACGGACGCGCACCTGAGGGCAAAGCGACAATTATTGCCTCTTCATTTGTCGATCCCAATAAATGGTACGGCGAGGGTATCGATTATGACGCTATGAAGGCTGAATATACCGCCACAGCGATCGCTAAATTAGGCGAATATTTCGATCTATCACCCGAAAATATCATCGTCACCGAAGCCGGAACGCCTCGGACTTTCGAGCATTATACCGGACGCGATCGCGGTATCGTCGGCGGCATCGGGCAACGGGTCTCGACATTTGGGCCTTTTGGCTTTGCCACGCGGATTCCCGTCGATGGACTGTGGATGGTGGGCGATTCTACCCATCCAGGGGAAGGTACGGCAGGAGTTAGTTATTCGGCATTGACTGTGGTTCGCCAAATCGAGCAACAGGTAGGGGGTTGAATTAATCGCTCGATGTTTGCAGATATGTGGTTGAGAGCGTAAGTCTCCACCACGTATCTGCTTGGGGTGTCCATAAATCGTAGAAGAATCGATTTATAATAAATTCGATCGTCACAACGTTCAGATCCTGATGAAAACTACTCCCGAACAAACGAGAGAGATTATCCGCTGGGGGCATCAAAATCGCCGGATGCTCAGAGAAAAATATCGTCGTCAGTTTGTTGCTTATAGTGCTAATCGGCTTTTGGCTGCGGGGAACGATTGGGATTTGGTAGAAGCCCTTGCCACAGCCGAGGGAGAACCCTATTTGGTGAAATGGATTCCCGCGCAGACATCAGAATTTCAATTTTTTTGGTTTAAATTCTATGGCATGGCACGTCATGAATGGGAGCCAGAATATCCCGTCACATTGGGCAATGGCTCTGTGAGTCACGATGCATTAATGTTAGTAGATTCTGGGGCAGAATTGAGCTTGATTAGCCTAGAGATTGGTAAATTGTTAGGCTTTCGGTTGGCAGATCGAGAAATTTTGCTAGATGGTACTGGTGTTGGTGGTGAGATCCAATATGTCAACCGCGAAATAGATCTAACTATCGACGGGCATAGTTTTACAGCCCCAGTGGCTTGGCTGCAAACTGAAATTACCGATGCGCCCTTATTATTGGGAAGAGAAGTGGTATTCGATCTATTTAATATCGAGTTTATCCAAGCAGAGGAGAGGATCGAGTTTAAGTGGCGCGGCGATCGATCGGTAGCTTGAGCTATTTAATCGACAGCCGATCGCTGTATACTGGCATTGAATTGACGATCGATCTTCGTCTAGCTTGAAATTCCTTTAAAATTGTTATGCCTATTCTCGATCGACAAGGGAGATTATTTGGTAAATTCAGCCTCCTCGACATTGGTGCTGTCCTAGTAATGTTATTTGTGGTCGTGGGGATTTTTCTTTCGCCTGGTAATACCGGACGAATTAACGGTCAAGATAAAGCTCAAGCAGTAGAAGCCGATGTGATCGTTAGAGGATTGAACGTGCTCAATCCTGAGTCCCTAATGCAGCAATTCAGCCCAGGTAACAAGTTAAGTTTTGTGATCCGCAACCAGCCAGCCGGACAAGTAGATATTAAATCAGTCCGTCAGCTCGATCGCAATTTAGCCGTACCCCAAGCCGATGGCACTGTCAAAGCCATGAAAGATCCCAGACCCGATTCCTATAGTATCGATATGATTATTACCGTAACTGGTAACGGTCAGAAAACCAAAGAGGGACTGGTACTAGGTAATACCAAAATGAAGATCGGTACCCCAGTGGAAATCGATCAACTCAATTACAATTTCAACGGTACCGTCATCGATATCCGCTATCTCAATAAGTAAGGGTATGGGTGGATGGGTGGATGAGTGGATGGGTGGATCGATGGGTAACAGGAAGACGCTTGCGTAGAAAAATTTACTATCCACTATCCACTATTCACGATTCACGACCCTCTACCCTATACTCCCACTTCACTCGGTTGCGCGAGCGTCGCGATGATATCTAATAGATCTCGATCGGATTGGGGTTTGGTGAGGTAGTCTTTAGCTCCTAGAGTCATGGCGAGATCGCGGTGTTTTTGGCCGCCGCGCGTGGTGAGCATGACGATCGGAATTTGGGAGAATTTGGGATCTTGGCGACAATAGCTCAGAAACTCGAAACCGTTCATTTGGGGCATTTCGATATCGCAAACTACCAGGCGGATGCGGGGATGTTCTTGGAGTCGGAGGATGCCTTCGCGTCCGTGGCTGGCTTGAATGACTTGACAGCCAGCTTTGGTGAGGGAGCGAGCCAAGCTTTGGCGTTGGACGAGGGAATCATCGACGACCAAGACTTGTATCTGTCTCCCGGCGGTGGTGGAGTTGCGGTTGTTGAGATCGCCGAGGGTAGCTGCTACTTCTTCGGGAAGTGGCGAATCGCTGGCTGGAGCTAGTGCTGGTTGGGTGGTTGCTGGGATGGTAGGTGCTTTGGCAGGGATGGACTGAGCGACAGCGGCGGTACTGGATCTAACGCGAGCGATTAGTTCGACGGGATCGAGTGCTAGCGTCAGACTGCCGTCGCCCAAGACGCTGTAGCCTTGAATATAATTGGGCAATTCAAAGGTTTGACCGAGCGATTTGACTACTAGTTCTTGCTCCATCAGGATCCGGCTGACTTCGAGACAAATTTGTTCGTCTTCGATCTCTAGCAAGAGTAAGGCATTGATGCTGTGTTTAGATTGGATGGGGAACAGTGTGCTAGCAGTAAGATCGCCAGCGACGATTTGGCACCGATAGTCGAGGAGACTATTAACGGCATAGATCGGAATTAATTTCTGTTCGGCACCTTCACCCCAGCGTAAAAATGTGGATGAATCTCTGTCTGAGAGCAGTGATTGGGAGACGATCCGATCGGGTGATGGTAATAACACCTGCGAGATGGCGTCCGATCGCAAGGCGTGGACGAAGCCTTGAGACTCACAAATCATCAACCGCGTAGTGGTGAGATTGAGGGGGAATTGCATCACAAAAGTGGTACCTTTACCAGCAACAGAGCGCACGTCGATCGTCCCCTGTAAGGCTCCAATTCGGTCGCGCACGACGTCTAAACCGATGCCACGACCGGAAAGATCGTTAACTTTGTCAGCGGTCGAAAATCCGGGGGCAAACATGATTTCGGCTAATTCGGCTTCGGTGGCTGCGTGACTGGCTGGCAGCAGGTGCATATCGATCGCGCGCTGGCGAATTTTATCCCAGTTCAAGCCTTGGCCGTCATCGCTGACTTCGATTTTGGTACGGTTGCCTTGGTGATAGACCTGGATTGTCAATTGTCCGGTCGGCGATTTGCCTTGGCTGGCGCGTGTTTCTGGCGGTTCGATGCCATGGTCGTAGGCATTCCTAACTAGATGCAGTAAAGGATCGTAGAGTTTTTCGGCAATGATTTTATCGATCGAAACTTCGCTACCGATCAGTTGTAATTGGGCGGGTTTGCGATGAGAGGCGACCATTTGCTGGAGCAAGCGCGGGAAGCGATTGAGCACGCCAGCAATTTCCACCATTCTGGCTTCAAATAGTTCTGACTGGGCATCGGCGAGTAGTTGCTTGCGTTTGCCCAAGGTCATCCGCGATCGCTGGGTCATTTCTGCCAGATTACTCACCTTGAGGCCGAGTTCGGCTAGCTCGTCGGTGAGATTCTGGATCGAGATGCTCAAGTCGCTATAGACATCTAATTCGAGACTATCGAAATGAGCGGCGATTTCATTAGCCGCTTTTTTGCCTTTTTTAGGCTTATTTTTGGTAGCTTGTTTGCCTCGCGCAGCCATTTTTTGACGTTCGTCGATCGTGGCATTTTTATCAGCCCAATCGCTGACTAGACGTAGCTTTTGTTCGCAGCGACGGTATTGCTCGACCGTAGATTGGGCGAGTCTTTGCAATTGCTCGGCGCGGAGGAATTGTTGGTTATCGTCGATCGTCAGTTCGCCGATCGCATGACTGAGCCGTTCGAGTTGGATTGTCGCCACGCGCACGCTTACTAGCGCATCGGGTACCGCTTCGCGTTCTGGTGCAGTCCGCTCTGGTGCAGACGAATCGAGGTCGTCGGTAGCGGCTGCTGGCTGTCCGAGCCAAATCGATTGGAAGATGCGATCGATTCCCGATTGGGTGCTTAGAGCTAGTTGGGAGTTGGCATTGGAAATATGCGTCAACTGCGAGCTATCGATGGCTTCGACGAGATATTCTGTCCGATCTGGTGCGAGACGATAGTTATCTGATTCTGGCTCAAACGATCCAATCTCGACAATCTCTAAATCGGCATCGACTGTCTGATGCAATCGATCGTGCTCTTGCGGCTCGTCGTAAATTTCGCTCGGAGTAGTGTTATCGACTAAGGATAACCATTCCGAAGAAACAGTCGCATCGCTAGTTGTTGTGGTTTCGGTGGTGGTAGTAGTGTCGTTATCGACCAATGAGAGCCACTCCGCAGCATCCGATTCGGCGGTCGTGGTTGCAGCCGGAGTAGTGTCGTTATCGACTAGAGATAACCATTGCGCTGCATCCGATTCGGTAGTCGTTGTGGCTTCAGTCGAAGTAGTTTCGTCACCGACTAAGGATAACCATTGCGCCGCATCCGATTCGGCGGTCGTGGTTTCAGCCGGAGTAGTTTCGTCACCGACTAAGGATAACCATTGCGCCGCATCCGATTCGGTCGTCGTCGTGGCTTCAGCCGGAGTAGTTTCGTCATCGACTAAGGATAACCATTGCGCCGCATCTGATTCGGTCGTTGTCGTGGCTTCAGCCGGAGTAGTGTCGTCATCGACTAGAGAGAGCCACTCCGAAGCATCCGATTGGTTAGTTGTGGCTTCAGCCGGAGTAGTTTCGTCATCGACTAACGATAACCATTCGGCAGAACTAGCTTCACCTGTTACTGTAGCTGTTGTCTGGGGTACAGAGTCACCCCAAGCTGCTAAGTCAGATGATACTTCACCACCAACAGAGCGATCGCCACCGACGATCGCGATTTGGGCTTGTTGAAAATTGGCTAGGGCAATCGGTGCTAGCTCCAGCACTCTAGCTGGATGACGTTCTAGTGCAGCTATTGTCATCTTGGCAATGGCGGCGATGCCTGGGAGACTGTATGAACCACCCAACTCCAATAAAAATTCGGCGAGCGAGTTGAGACTTTCTTGGACTCTACCTACATTTTGACTGGCGATCGCGATCGACAGATCTTCGAGATCTTGAGGGATACTATCGGTAAAAATGGAGCCGATCACATCGAAACCGAGTTCGGCAGCGGTTGGTAAGGGAGTTTCCCGCCCAAAAAAGTCGCCTAAATGAGTTTGTAACCGTGCAAATAGCGATGCCGTCCGTTCGAGAGTCGCGGCTTCGTCGTAAGGAACTCCCGCCAACAGCGCGCTTAAAGGATCGTACAGACAATCGTATCCTTCCATTAGGAGCAGCCCCAGTTCGGGATCGATCTCTAATTCGGGCGGATAGAGTGCCTGGAAGACATCTTCGAGGTGATGGGCGATCGTTTCGATCGTTTTGAAGCCACAATTAGCCGCGCTACCCTTAATAGTATGCGCCGCACGCATGAGGGTATGGACGCGCTCGATCGTTTTTTCTTGAACCAGACTCAGCAGTGTTTGTTCGATCGTTTGGAGTAATTCCGCCGCTTCGATCTCAAAGTATCGATCGAGTGACTCTTGAAAATCTAGATCGTCGGTCATAATTCAGTAGTGAACAGTGAACAGTGAATAGTGAACAGTCAATAGTGAACAGCGAACAATGTTTAGCGAACAATGTGTAGGAGCGACCCAAAGGGTCGTCCGAAAGTGAGTAACGATTGATGTACTAATGAGTCCAACTACTGTCCACTGTTCACTGTTCACTATTCACTGTTCGCTGATTAATCCACCTTAAATCGACTCACACTAGTCTCCAACACTTGCGAAGTAGCAATTAACTGTTGGCAAGATTCGGAGATTTGGAGTGCGCTGTCGGAGCTGAGATTGGCGATCGTGGCGACGTCGATCATCGCTTCGCTGAGTTTTTGGGACTGTTTGGTTTGAGTGCCCGCAGATTGACTGATGGCTTGGACGAGTTCGCTGATCTGGGTGGTAGCTACGACGATCTCGCTGAGGCTCTGTCTGGTTTCGTTGACCAAATTCGTACCTTGGACGACTTGAGCGATCCCAATTTCCATGGCTTCGGTAACGTCGTTGGTGTCGATCCGGATTTCATCTACCAGGCGTTCGATTTCGGTGGTGGCATTGGCAGATTGATAAGCCAGGGAGCGCACTTCGTCGGCTACAACTGCAAATCCTTTACCGTATTGACCCGCGCGGGTGGCTTCGATCGAAGCATTCAGTGCGAGCAGGTTGGTTTGGGTTGCGAAGTTTTCGATTAGGTTGACGACTTTAGAAATCTTTTGGAAGGTTTCACCCAGACGTTTGATTTTCTTAGCTGTCGTCGATACGGTAGAGCGGATTTCGAGAATCTCTTCTACGGTGCTTTCCATCAACGTGTCGCCGTTTTGGACAGTACGGTTGGCGGATTGAACGACTTGTTCGACTTTTTGAGCGAATTCGGCAACTTCTTTACTAGAAGCAGCCATCAGATCTACTTGGATCAACGCCCGATCGAGTTGTTCGAGTTCTTGTTGAGCTTGAGCGGAGAGATTGTTTACCAGCAGGTTGTTTTCGCTGGAGGTGGTACTGACGCTAATTGCAGCGGTCTGAACTTGACGGACTAATTCCCGCAAGCTTTGAATCGTGGTGTTGTAACCATCGGCGATCGTGCCGATCTCGGTTTCAGATAGCGGCGCACGGACGGTTAAATCGCCTCGGAAGGAGGGGCCGATCGCTTTCAGGACGCGCAGAGCCTCCGATTCCAATTCTTGGCGATTTGCCCGCTCTCGATCGACGATCGCCGAGAGTTCTTGTTCTTGAGTACGGACGCGCTCTAGATATTCAGATAGTTGCAGTGCCGTACCGATTTGCATGGCAACTTGTTCGACGATCGCACGTTCGGAAATGTCCCAAACGCGAGGCGCATCGTTTTGATAAAGACCCAGCAGTCCCCACAATGTTTGACCCACAAAGATCGGTGCCAGCACGTATGCTTTAGCTTGATATTTTTCTAAAGACTGAACGTAGCATTCCGGGAAGTTTCTGGCATAGATATCGTTAACCGCTGTCGATTTTTCACCTTGAGCGTATTTACCACCTTTGGTATTTTGGAGGTGCGTATCGATTTCCGTAATATCTTTGGTTCCCCATTTGCGCAGAACGCAACGATCGTTCTGGGTGCGATCTCCACTGAGAATGCGATCTTTGTCCTGTTCGACTAGTAACGATACCCAGCCACTACCGACAGATTCAGCCACAACTTGACCGCTCCAGTCTGGGTTGAATTGATAGACGACCGCTCGATCGGTTTTAGCAGCTTGGCGGATTTCTTGAACCACAGTGCTAAATACATCATCGACGACTAGGGATTGGCGAATCTTATCGGCAATCCGATTGATGGTTTGTTCTTGTTCGGCACGTTTTTGGAGTTGCTCGATATAATCGAGTTGCTCCATGGCAATCCCGACTTGGAGGGCGATTTGTCTGAGAGTTTCGACCTCATCTTCCTGCCATTGATACGCCGCCGAGTTGTGATAGACACCCATCAGTCCCCACAATTTGCGATCGGCACCAAAGATCGGGGCGATAATATAGGCGCGGGCTTCCATCTGTTCTAACAGTTGGACGTGACAAGTTTGATGGCCAGTGGTGTAAATATCGTTAACTGCCAAACAACCGCCATCTTTATAACGTCCGCCTTGAGTGCGTTGTAAGAAGGTATCTTGAATAAACGGAATCATTTTGACTAGATCCGACCAACCTGGGGCAGCAGATTCAGCGACAAATCTGCCACTAAAGTCGGGGTTGAATTGATAGATTGCCGCGCGCTCGACGTTTAACAGCTTGCGAGTATCGAGAGTGGCAGTTTGCAAAACATTCTGGACGCTTTTAGCAGTCCGCAAGCGTTCTTGCATTTTGGCCAAGCCGCGCTCGCGTTCGAGTTGGCGTTCCATCCGAATGTTCTGAAACTGTGCCTGACGGCGGCTGGCGGTTTGTTGGAGCGGGAAACTAAAGGTTTTGGCAAACTCCACCATGGCATCGATTTCAGATTGCTGCCAGTTGCGGGGGCCAGAGTTTTGATAAACGCCGAGTAAGCCGATTAACTGGTTGCTAGCGACGATCGGCACGACGATGTAAGCTTTCATTTGGAAGGGTTCGAGCTTTTCCATCACGGCGCGATCCAAGCCTCTAGTCTGGAGATCGTTGACCACGTAATAAGGCTTGTAGTTTTCGCCAGTGACGTAGTAATCGCCATCGAGTGAATTGCCAGCTTTGGGCCAATTGTTACCGACAGATTCGCCGATAATTTGACCGCTCCAATCTCGATTGTAAGCGTACACCATCGCCCGATCGGCTTGGAAGTGATGGCGAATCTCATCTAAGGTGTTCTGGATCAATACCTGAGCTTCGCCCTCGATCGCGGCCAACAGGTCGCGGCGTTGGGATAATTGCAGGAGGGGTTGATTGGGCTGAACCGCCAGCGTCAGTTCTAGCGATAATTGTGTCAGAAAAGCAGTCTCAGCTTCCGACCATTGGCGGGGTCGATCGCATTGGTGAACGACGAGTAAACCCCAGACTCTACCCAAGCTGAAGGTATTAGTCGCCGCAGAATAACCATTAATTAAAATCGGTAGGGCAACAGTTGCCTGAACCTGATACTGTTCTAAAATTTGTTTTTGGTAAGGGCTAGTTTCGCTATTAATTAAGGCAATTGCCCGCCCAGAGCGATCGTCGGTGAGCTGCTCGAAACCAAAGCCAATCTGAGGGATTTCGGTATTGAGTGTTGGCGTTAAACCAATTTGGACGGCTTCGGCAATGACTTTGCCCGTACTAGCCCCAGTCAATTGATAAATCAGCACGCGATCGGCATTTAGCAATGCTTTGATATCGGCAACTGCACTAGTGAATGCCGCCAACGGTGATGTAGATTGTCTGATCCGGAGCGCGATTTGATGAGCTTTCTCTAAATCGATACTCGCAGTTGCCGACATTCCAGTCGGCTGTGGATTAGTGCCCTGTACGGTCAAGAATCCGGCTAATTCTCTGGCTTTACGGATATTTTGACGGAGCGCGTCGGAGTTAGGACTATTCGAGTTTTCGAGTTTAGTTTGGGTCTCTTGGAGTAGCGATAATAATTGTTGTTTGGCGGTATTATTGCTAGCCGTAGCAGCGCGATCTGGATTAGACATCGGTTGTTGTGGAGGTAGGGTGACAGGATTGAGGGAATCGGTAGCTTTGTCGGAGCGGTCGTCTGCCGAACTAAATAGATTTTTTAACATTGTTAATATCTTTATTTACTAATTAAGATGTTAGACATTTAATCCGATTTTCAAAACAGACAAGAGCAAATCTTGAAGAGTAAAATTAGAGCCAAATGTACGATTTAGATATCGAAAATTACTAACTTAATTGCGGAAAATCTAGCTAATCTTAAAATACTCTTATGGAAGATGAGTCTTTGAATTTAAGCAATGGCGCGAATTATTTGCTGAAGATCGATTATTACTCGCGACTGTTGTTTGTCGTCGATAAAATAACCGCTTAAAAATAGCCGCATTCGCTCGGTGAACATCGTCTCTCCGAGTGGCAGACATTGCTGGACATTATATGTTTCGATCGTTCCAACTCGATCGATTAACAATGCTACCGTTTCATTGTGGATCTGAAACAACATCCCCATTCCAGTTGTCATTTCTGGGGTTTTGAGATAACCATTACCGCCCATCAGATGTGCTAAGTCCAGAACCCAAGTTGCTTTACCGCCATAATTAATAATGCCCAGTAATGATTCGTGCATTTGTGGCACTGGCAAAATTTCTGTCAGTAAAATCTTAATTGTCGCTTGAAGATCGATTAACGGAATCAAAGCATTTAAGTTATCACCGATCGTAAAACCTAGAAATCTTTGGTTTTCGGTATCGGCTGTAGCTTGATGAGCTAACATTTGTTTACCATTAGGAAATGGTGAGGTTCGTTCGATAAGTTTACTCATAATCGATCGCTTTTAACTTTTAATCTTGTTTCAACCTAATAAGCGATTGACTGTTTGTAATAAAGTCGGCTCATCTACTGTTTTACTCAGATAAGCATCTGCACCGCTCATATCTCCCCAAGTTCGATCGATTTGTTTATCTTTAGTCGAATAAATGACGATCGGGATACTTTGAGTTGCAGGCTCTGTTTTGAGCTTTCTACATAGCTCGAAGCCACTTTCACCCGGTAAAATTACATCTAGAACGATTAAACTTGGTTTAAATGTTTTCAATCTAAGCTCGGCTTCTTCACCACTAGTAACGACGAGGATAGAAAACCCTTGTCCTTCCAAACATTTCTTGAGTTTGTCTGCTTCTAACTTACTATCTTCGACGATTAAAATTTGACTCATAATTAATTACCTACAACAAGATATTTATCGATCATTTTTAGAACTGAATCTGCATCTACTGGCTTACCCAAAAATCCAGTTGCGCCTACCATTTTCGATCGCATTCGATCGATCAATCCATCTTTACCAGTTAAGATAATTACGGGAATATGTTTGAGACTGGGCGTTTTCCTGATTTGTTCGCAGACTTCATACCCATTAGTAATGGGCATCAACAAATCCAGGAAAATAAAATCTGGTTTATTTCTAATCAAGCTAGGCATGATTTTGAGCGGATCTTGAACTCCATAAGAGCGATAACCATGCTCTGTCAAAATCCGTTCGAGAGATTGATAAATCAAGATACTATCATCGATACAAGCAATTAATGGACTCTGCTTTTCTGATGAGTTTGCTGCCGAGTTTGGAGTTGGTGGCGCACCCGGTCGATTACCAAGCTGGTTACTCAGTTGGTTACTAAGTTGGTTGCTCTGTTGATTACTGAGTTGGTTGCTCAGTTGATTGCTCAGTTGGTTGCTAAATTGGCTACTTGCTTGGCTGTTTATTGGGCTAGTTGTAAGATCTGAGCTACTACTTCTAGTTACCCTCGATTTTGATTGGCTCGATAAATTAATAAACCCAGCACGTAGCAAAGGTAGTAAAGTACTCGTGAAATTAATCACCGATTGGCGATTGTTGGCTGCCAAGCTGCGGAGCGATCGATTGCCATCGATCGCCAGTACGGTATGATGCAGATCGGGATTACTTGCTAATTGAGCAACATCGAGCGATTTAGAGACAATAGCAAATAAACTAGGTGCGTAAGCTGCCAGCCCTACATTCGACCATTCCTGCCATGTTTGAATCGATTTAGTCAGAATCGGTTCGATTTCGAGTAGTGGTAAAACTAGATTTAATTGAGTATTACTAGCTCCAATCTGATTGAATTGATAGTATAAGCGATTGCCGCTATGCTGGCTGAACTGAATGATATCGAATAAGCTTTCGATAGTCATTCTGGCGACTAGATTGGCACACTTATCGCGATCGATTAATTCTTCAACTAATAATTCTGCTAATACATGCGAGTCTAACGAAGTTTTGTTAGGATTATTAATCTCTGCTAGCTTTTCTGGAGGTAAATCGAGTTGAGCTAAGGTGAGATTTCTTTGCCAACAGCTAATTGGCTCTAAGCCACCGTCTACCCACCCCAAACGCCCCAAGCGAAATGAGAACATCCAACCAGGATGAGTTTCTACTTTGACGGTTAAGTTGCCGCTCAAAGACTCTGTTTTAATCTTTTTTAGTTCTAAGATTAGATCTTTAAAGCTAAGTTCGACTGATTTTTCACTACCTTGCAACATTATCTGTTCACCATCACTCTATTCAAGATATTCATTTAGTTAGTTACATGCAATCGTTCATATATTAAATATTTAAAATCGAGAATCGATCGAGATATACCCATGACTTAAGGTGAATTAAATTTGGCGGCAATCTGATGTAAATACTTAGTAATTATTATAGGCAAGTGTAAGGAAAACAGATGCGATCTCGATCGCCAAGGATAGTTAATAAATTACAGTCCACAGCATCTTATCCAGATAAACTCAGCTCTAACCGAAGTCTGAATTTTGGCTATTTCCGATCCATAC
>NZ_PVWO01000465.1 GCF_003003845.1 Chamaesiphon polymorphus CCALA 037
CGCCACAAGTACGCCAAACGATTCTTGCTGCAACCGATATCGTCGGCTATCACACCTATTTAAATTTAGTTAAAGATCTCACCGTTGGCAAAGAGTGTCACGGCTCGGATAATCGAGTGGAACTCGATCGATCCAAGTTAGCCTTAGATTTAGCCGCCAGCGGTAAAAATGTCGTCGTCATCTCCTCTGGCGATCCGGGCATCTTTGCCATGGCATCGGCTGTATTAGAAGTACTCGATAAAGAAGCCAAACCAGAGTGGCAAACGATCGATCTCCAAATCGCGCCAGGAATTTCCGCCATGCAAGCCGCCGCCGCCGCTGTGGGTGCCCCCTTGGGACACGATTTTTGTGCGATTTCGCTCTCCGACATCCTCAAACCGTGGGAAGTTGTTGCCAGTCGGATTGCATCTGCGGCTGAAGCCGATCTTGCGATCGCGTTCTACAACCCCATTTCAAGCCAACGCACCTGGCAATTGACCGCCGCTAAGGAGATCCTCATCAAGACTCGATCGGGCACCACCCCAGTCATCCTCGCCCGCAATCTGGGCAGACCCGGACAGGAGGTAAAGGTGATTACGTTGGGCGAGTTAGTGCCAGAGTCGGCGGATATGCGAACGGTAATTTTAATCGGTTCGAGTCAGACTAAACTAATTCCCCGCGCGGATGGGAATAATTGGGTATATACGCCTCGATCGTACCAATAAGTTATTTGAGTTACCAATCGGAGGGTTGACCCCAGCCCAGATCTCCCTTTGTAAAGAGGCAGAGTGGTTTTATACAAGGAAATAAAATAGATAAACATATTTGCTTAGTCATCAACCGCCCTTTAGCGATGCCTATTTCGGGCAAGCTGGGTTTACTGATGTCGATCTTAGGGGAGCCATCTTCAGAAATGCTAACTTTATTGAAGGTGATTTTACTAATACCGATCTCAGTTATGCCGATTTGAGCGGGGCTAAAAACTTGGATGGGTATAAAAATGTTATTTGCTACGAAACTATTATGCCCGACAGCAGTATTTATACTGGTCATATTTAAACTATCGATCGCGTAGAAATGTAGGGTGGGCACTGCCCACAGACTATTTAGATCCGTAGTAACAATAATTTAAACTGTTTTTATAGATCGCAATATCTTCAACAATCTATCGATATTAAATACCCCAAATATTTATCTTATTAAATCAAAATTTGTGCTGGTAGGTACTGCCCACCATACATGATGTTAGTCAATTTTGACTCAGCCACTGCTCTAAATTATCGATCGATGTGAAATCTAACAAATCCTCACCAAGAGATTCAAGTTGTTCGATCGTCAAACTAGTTACTCTCGCTCGAACTTCAGGACTAATATTGCCCAGCTTTCGGGTAAGCTGTTTTAGCACTAATATTTGCTCCCCATCAGCCTTGGCATCTTGATATACTCGCGTTTGTTGCAACTCAATTCCTAGCATTGCATCTACCTCTTCCCTACTTAGATCGCTAAACTTGTACACAACAATCGTCGAAATCATCTCAATTATATCTCGATCGCCACCAGCACGCTCGATCGCCCTTCTCGCTTGAGCTTTCGCCTCATCCCCCTCCAACGTCGTCAACACCATCAACCCAACACCGATGGGTAACTCTTCAATCTCACCCAACTCATCCAAATACACCCGCACGATCCGTCCGCTAGCTAATAGCTCTCGTACCGTAATAGTATTGGATTGCTCGATACTTCTGCTGGGATAAATAACAACCGCTTGCCAATCAGAAAGTTTATCTCGATTGCGGTAAACATAAATGCTAATCTCCGCTACCATCCGCTGCTTGGTGAAACGCACGCTGAGGAAACCTCAGCGCGATTTCATCCGCTCGTAGAGAAGTTCGTCAACCTGAAACTGCACCTCACCGAAATAGACAATTCCACCACGCTCCGGTGGTAGAAACACTCCATCCATCCGAAAGCCTGTTTCCTTTACCTCAACCGCTTCAAAAGTATATCGATCGGCATTTGCTGGCGGTTGTGGAAGCAGCTCGAATAACAGAGTTGGCGATTGCTGAAATAACTGGTAGAAAATTGTATCGCGGCGCATAGATATAAATACATACCTGTTACAATTTTACCAGTCAATCGATCGGATTAATCCCGATCGCAAATTTATAGATCTGTAGGGGCGGGTTTATGCTGAAAATTAACGCATAAAACCATTAAATCCGTTGGCGAAGCCTACCGTAGGTACACAAACCCGCCCTTCCCGACCGACAATTTACCGATCGATAGCCGATCGAGTATCAATTTACGATGCCGATTTTAACGAAGCCATATCGATGACAAAACGGTATTTTACATCGTTTTTTACCAAGCGATCGTAAGCTTCATTAATTTTCTGAATGGGAATAAGTTCGATGTCAGAGGTGATGTTATGCTTGCCGCAGAAATCTAACATCTCTTGAGTTTCCTTGATGCCACCAATTAGGGAGCCGCTGAGACTGCGCCGACCGAAGACCAAGCTGCCGACATTTAGGGACAGCGGTTCGGGTGGTACGCCGACTTGGGTGAGATTACCATCGCGCTTTAATAACAGAAGGTAGGCATTGATATCGTGTTGGGCTGATACGGTATCGAGAATAAAGTGGAAACTATTTAGATGCGGCTTCATCTCGTCAGCGTTCTTAGAATTGACGACTTCATCCGCCCCCAGCCGCATCGCATCTTCAACTTTGTTGGATGAGGTCGTAAAGACGACGACATGTGCGCCTAAAGCCTTGGCTATTTTCACCCCCATGTGCCCCAACCCACCGAGTCCGACGATACCTACTTTCTGACCTTTGGTAACGTTGTGGTAGTGCATTGGCGAGTAAGTGGTTATCCCCGCACACAGTAACGGTGCGGTAGCAGCCAAATCTAAATTTGGTGGAATTTTCAGCACAAATGCTTCATCCGCGACGATGCGATCGGAATAGCCGCCGTAGGTGATGCCGTTAGTATGTTTATCTGGAGAGTTGTAAGTAAAAACGGTATTGTCGCAAAACTGTTCGAGATCGTCTTTGCAGTTGGCACAAGTGCGGCAAGAATCGACCATGCAACCAACTCCAGCGGTGTCACCTACTTTAAATTTCTGGACGCTTGCACCAACTTCTACCACCTTTCCGATAATTTCATGACCGGGTACGCAGGGATAACTGGTACCATCCCACTCGCCACGGGCGGTATGCAAGTCTGAGTGACAAACTCCACAATAGAGAATTTCGATCGCGACATCGTTTTGACCGACATCTCGGCGTTGAATATCGAACGGTGCAAGTAGACTCGTAGCGTTTTGAGCTGCGTAGGCTTTTGTCTTCATAGATGGCAATTCTGAATTATTAGGATGTTATGCCCAAAACATATAGATCGATCGTTACTTTGCAAGGTTTTTATTTTGGCTCTAAGTTTTAGATTATCCTACATTTTTTGCAATAAAACAATTTAATATATACACGAAAGATCGGTCGATCGAGAGATATATTTTAGAGCATCGATATTTTTTTAACCGCAGAGGCGCAGAGAGCGCAGAGGGGTTAATTGCAAGAGAGTTTATCTATCGATCGGATGATTTATTAATTGCGAGCGATCTGCTTTCATCCTGCAAGTTAAGTAATCGATCGATCTCGATTGTCATCCGTTCGCGATCGACTAATTTTATGCACGCTCGGTCGGTAAAACTATTCGATCGGTTAAGGTCATCGCGATCCCTTTTTCGTAATATGCGGCTTCATTAATAAAGATCGGAAAAACTGTAGATTCGCCGCGATAGGGAATCGATTCGCCTGTAAATGTCCAAAACATCGGATCGCCCGGTTGCAGTGGTTGATAATCTTGAAATTGCAGTTGGGGATGAATCATCGCTTCGATTTGGCCTGATGAATTGCGGGGATAATCTACCGAAGATAACGTTTGATATACAGTCAAACTAGCCGGAATTGACAATGGTTTACCCTGATTTTCAGCATCGATATAATTCAAAGTTTCTCGAACTAACATCTGGGTTTTCTCGAACAGATCGGCATTGAGAATTCCTTGCGCGATCGCGCCAACTTCAATCGTGCAACCTAATGGCGATAGCGATCGCAACATCGGCGCATCTTGGTTGCACTGGATGCCACAGCAAACTCGGACATCGGGATGGAGCGCGCTTAAATAAGCTGCCAATCGTAAGTTAAACGGATGCCTACTCGACAGTAAAATCGTCAATCCCATATTAGATGTAGAAGTATGCAGATCGATAATTACATCAGCTTGGGGACGATCTTTGGGGCCTAATTTGGCGGCAATTTCTTTAGCGAGGATGTCTTCATAGTTAGTTAAAGCTGGATTTGCCAAATCTGCATTTCCAAAACAACGATTCAAATCTCGATCGATATAGCGGCGGTTGGCGGCGATTGCTTTGGGATTGGCTAATAATGTCATACACTCGAAGCTATAGCCATCGAGCAGATGTGGAAATCGATTCAATTTCTCGATCGTATAAATACCCGTCAACTCATTGCCATGCGTTCCGCCGACAATTGCCACCCGTCGAATCGATCCTGACAACAAGTTCATAATTGATAATTGATAATTGATAATTGATAATTGATAATTGATAATTGATAATTGATAGTTGATAGTTGATAGTTGATAGTTGATATGGAACTGTGCGGAATTATGA
>NZ_PVWO01000466.1 GCF_003003845.1 Chamaesiphon polymorphus CCALA 037
GTTAAGGTTACAGGCTTGCTCATTGTCAAACTTTAACCCAATTTGACTACCTCTCTCCAAAATGAGCGAACCGTGAGAAATTATCTGGGATGTTGTCGAACGAGATCGGCGAATTCTAGCAGAGCCAAAAACGCTAGTTGGAGTTTTGGATTGGGGAAGTCTCGGCATTCGTTTTGCGGTGCGTCCGTGGGTACGAGCAGCCGACTATGAGGATGTTTATTTTGAGATCCAAGAAGCAGTGAAAAAAAGATTTGATGAAGAAGGAATTTTAGTCCCTTGTGAATTTCCGAGATACTAAGAGACTGTAAAAAAATAACCTCATGATTTTGAGAAATAGCTATGCCAGTAGCTAAAGCTTGCAGCCTCAAACCAAGAAATTGTTTTTTACACTACTGCTATAGTAACAAACCAGACTTCTCGCAAGAAGTCGGGTTTGTATTCTAATCAATGCAACGATCTCCCGAACAACTGCGATCGAATGGATGTTTTTCCAGATAAATTCGCGCTGTCTGGTTAAGTATTGGGGTAAGATCTTTTGCATGTCCTTTACTGACAAACTCAAAATATCGCTAATGACGCAGACTGGGCACAGAGCCAACCGATCGAACCGAGGTAAAACGCTAAATGAGTGACGACTTTTCTGCTGAGATCTATGATGCGATCGTCGTCGGATCGGGTGCTAATGGGGGCGTGGCGGCCAAAGAACTCGGCGAGCGGGGTTTGAAAGTCCTCGTCTTGGAAGCAGGGCGAGCGGTCGATCCACAGGCCGATCTGGGGCATCCGGTGCGAGATATGGCAAAGCGGGCTTATAACTTGGCGATCTCCCAGCGGCAGTCATACCAAGCGATGCACCCCGGTTATTGGAAAAATAATCCAGATTTATTTACTGATGAGAAAGACAATCCCTATACTACGCCACCCGATCGACCATTTTCGTGGATTCGCGGTCGTCAGGTCGGGGGCAAAAGTCTGACCTGGGGCGGGATTACGTTACGTTTGTCCGACTACGAGTTTAAAGCCGCGAGTCGCGATGGCCACGAGCGAGATTGGCCGATCGAGTATGCCGATTTAGCCCCTTATTATAGTAAGTTGGAGCGGTTCTTTCAGGTGCGTGGCGATCGCGATGGGCTGGCACAATTACCCGATGGCGACTATCAACCGACGATTCCGTTGACTCCTGGCGAACTGCATCTCAAGCAAGTAGTCGAAACCAAATGGCCCGATCGCAAGTTGATCGCTTCGCGGGGATTTGGATTAAATAAGTCAACATTATCAGCAGCTTGGCCGTCTTCTTCGAGTCAAGGTTCTTCGCTGCATGTCGCGATCGAGACGGGGAATGTTACGCTCAAATCTGATGCCGTGGTCAGTCATGTTATTTTCGATCCCGATACCCACAAAGCTACTGGGGTTGAATATATCGATCGAGTTAATAAAACCACTCATCGAGTCTTTGGGCGTACCGTCATCTTATGTGCTTCGACAATTGAGTCCGTGCGGATTCTGTTGCATTCTACCGCACGTTATCGATCGGGTGGATTAGTCGATCGATCGGGGTTGCTCGGTCGCTTTTTGATGGATCACGTTTCTACTTCCACCTTCTTTTTCATCCCTGGCTTAAAACCACCAACCAAACCTTTCGCTCTGTCCGGTTGCGATAGTTTTTTCATTCCCTGCTTTGTCAATTTGAAATCGCAAACCGAGGATTTTTTGCGCGGTTATGGGATCTGGGGCGGCGTGCAACGCTTCGATTTACCTGGCATCGTGCGGAAAGTAGGGGTAGGTTCGATCGGATTTGCGATCGCGCATGGCGAAGTTTTACCCCGTTTCGACAATCGGATTCAGTTAAGCGAGGATGTCGTAGACGCGTGGGGGATTCCAGTGCCGCATATCGAGTGTGCTTGGTCGGATAACGAACAGCGGATGCTCGCACACATGCACGCCCAGATCGATGAAACGATCGCGTTAGCTGGCGGTAAGCCGATGAAGTTGACGGAGATGTTTCGGATTCCGCTCTTTAGCGAGCTGGTGAGCAAGATGGAGCATACGATGTCTTTCTCGGCTCCTCCAGGCTATTACATCCACGAGGTTGGCGGTGCGCGCATGGGTACAGATCCGACTAATTCAGTCGTCAATTCCCACAATCAGTGCTGGGATGCACCGAATCTATTTGTCACCGACGGAGCCTGCTGGCCATCTTCGGGATGGCAAAGTCCCACTTTGACAGAGATGGCTGTCACGGCGCGTGCTTGTGCTTTTATTGCTGATGAAATAGGTAAGGGCGGTTTTATTTGCTAATTTAATTACACTAATCTACTTAGACCACACATCCCCGACTTCTTGGAGAAGTCGGGGATGTAGTATAATCCTGAAAATAAATCGTCAGTTTCGATGCCGATCCAACAATGTTTCGGCTAATTTTTGAGCTGTTTTCAATCGATCGGGATCGTCGGATTTCGCAACCCAAACAGCTAATTCATTCAGCGCACCATTGACCAAATGAGCGAAGCCTTCGGCATCGATCGTGTTTAATTTGCCCTCTTTGACGGCGATTTCAATCGCCTGATGGAGTAGCCCAAATCCATATCGATCGAACTCAATTAAGGTATCTGCGGCTAAAACTGCTGGAGCTTCAATAAACACCAATCGTCGCAAATCGTCTCGTTGGGCTATTTCTAAAAATGCCTGACAACCCACCACCAACTGTTCCCAAATGTCGTCTAACGGCTGAACTTTGGCTCTAATGTAATCTGTAATTTCGTCATAGGCTTCGGCGACTACTGCCTTAAATAAACCTAACTTATCGCCGAACTGATGATACAGTGCCCCACGCGTAATTCCTAGCCCCTCGATCGTTTCTTCGGTGCCAGTGGCGGCATAGCCTTTGGTCGCAAATAGATGGCGCGCTCGATCGAGAATGGCGCGGCGAGTGCGTTGGGTTTGTTCGGCTTTGGTCAGTTTGGCGGACATGGTAGCTTACTTTTAGTTGACATTCATACTGTATGTATCTTGACAACAAAAACGGTGTTGCAGTATAAAGGATACATACAGATTGTATCTGTTATTGAGATTCTCTACAAGGAGATGAGAATGCAAACCACACTAAACGTCCGCAAAGCAACGCTCACCGATATTCCGTTTCTCGCCAGCATCGTATATGAAGCTTCGCTACCGCCTTTGAACTACTGCTTCTGGGACGACTTTTTGCAAGGTACTAGCACCAGCGCGCTGCAATTCATTGAGGCTCAATTGCAGACAGATGCTTCTAACTGGGGATCTGTGAGGGATTTCTCAATTTTGGAAGAGGATGGTAGTCCCGTTGCCGCAGCAGCAGGATATACCCCCAATGCTGAGGATTATTGCCCGTTTCGGCTATCTTGCCTAGCCAAAATTGCCGATCGATTGAACTGGTCGGCAGAAGTCGCTACCGCTTTTGGTAATCGCTACGAACAATTTTGGGGCAACGATTCCCGACCATTTTTTCTCACACCTCAAGCACCCTGGATTATTGAAAATGTTGCAGTAATACCGGAAGCACGGGGGCGCGGGTTGGGAAAAGTTTTACTCAAAGCCGTACTCGAAGAAGGGCGATCGCAACAGCACTCTCATGCCGGAATTACGATCGTTAATGGGAACAATGCGGCTCGCCATACCTATGAATCGATCGGGTTCAAGCCTTACCAAACTTTTCACGCTGATTATTTTAGCCAGCAGTTTGGAATTGAATTTCCCGGACTTACTAAATTTGGTCTTTGTTTAACCTAAAAATTTCCCATAACAGTTGTGGCTGCTGTAAAACGTATTATCTTGAGGTTATTTATAAATGAAACTAGAAGAAGTCGTTCCTTGGGGTAGAACCCTCGAAGAATACAAATTAATGTTTCTCCTATCGGCAGCAGATCTAAACTCAAACATTCTGGGATGTGGTGACGGCCCAGCTAGCTTCAATGCTCAAATGACCGAATTAGGGCACTCTGTGGTGTCGATCGATCCAATTTATCAATTTTCTGCTGAAGAGATCGATCGACGCGTTCGAGCTACCTATGAGACAGTTATTTCACAGGTGAAGCAAAATCAGGATCGTTATATTTGGAAGAATTTCCGAGACGCTGACGAACTTGGTAATGCTCGGCTTAAAGCAATGGAAAAGTTTTTATTGGACTATGAATCTGGAAAAGTTGCAGGTCGATATTTAGATCGATCTTTGCCAAGTTTAGACTTTTTCGATCGCCAGTTTGAATTGTGTGTTTGTTCTCATTTACTGTTTTTGTATTCAGAACAGTTATCATTTGATTTTCATCTGGCTTCGATCCTCGAACTGTTGAGAGTTGCCCTGGAGGTGCGGATTTTTCCCTTACTCAAACTCGATCTCCAGCCATCTTCTTACCTCGATTCGATCGTGCGAGAGTTATCAAATGCTGGCTATCACACGCAAGTTATAGCTGTTGATTATGAGTTCCAAAAGGGTGGAAACCAAATGTTAAAAATTAGTCGTTAAATTAATTGAGAGAGGAGATAGTAGATGTCGTTTGAGACAATTCTCGTAGCTGGCGCGAGTCGTGGGATTGGGCTGGCTGTGGCCGAACATTTAGTAGATAGGGGTTGCGGAATAAAGGCTAAAATCCAGGTTGGAAAGCAGTTACAGCTACTAATTCAGCTACTCAGAGCCAAGG
>NZ_PVWO01000467.1 GCF_003003845.1 Chamaesiphon polymorphus CCALA 037
GCTAATGATAAAAAACTGGACACATTACTCCTAGATCTAAATAAATTAGTTAACATCCGCCAAGGACAACTTCAAAAATTTACGCCAGAACTAGTACCTGCCGATAGCGGCAGCAATGGTGCTGCAATTGTTAAAGATGGTTCTCTCGGGACTGCATTAAATAATAAAATCAAGCGTAAAGTAGTTGCTGTTGAAGTCTCAGGCAACTTCGAGCAAATCCAATCGATCTTGCGGACGATCGAAAGACTCGATCAATTACTGCTGATCGAAGATTTTAAGGCGGATGTGGATAAGTCAACACAGAAGATCGTAGTAGACACTCAAGGAAGACTGATTCCTCAGCCAGAATCTACGATTAAAACGTCATTCAAAATCCAAGCGTTGATGCCCCTCAGCCCAGCAGAACAAGCTGCGGCAACTCCACCACCACCCCCCCCAGCTAAAAAGTAATCGCTTTAGCACCACATAGTTAGCAGTTAGATCGAGATGCAATCGGATCTCTAGATAATGACAGGCTTACATTCTTCTTCATTTATCGAAGTAACCGATCTCAAAAATAGATCCCCCGTAAACAAGTTCCTGGAATAGGAGAATTATAAAAGTGAGCAAACGCAAACAGATTATTACTAGTATTGTCATGGGTAGCACGGTTGCCGCTCTAGCAGCACCTAGTGCCAATGCAGTAGTCCAACAGCCCGAAGGCGTTGACAAATCGACTCCTAGCAGCGATCTCATCGCTCAATCTCAACCCACTCAGCAGCCCCTAGTTCCCAATCCCAAAATTACCATTGATGGAGTACCGCCAGCTCCTGGTGTCGGACTGGCAAGTCCCACCAGCCCCCGCGCAGTGGCACCGCCAGTCGGCGATATCAGTGTCTCCAACTTAGATGCCACCATTCCGCAAATCAATCTCGAATCCAATGCGCGGATCAATATGGTACTTAAAAATACTCCCGCACGGGAAGTTTTAGAGTCCTTGGCTCGATCGGCAAATCTGAATCTAGCTTATGCTGATAGTGCCTTTAATGCCGATGGTAAAGCTAAAACTGAGGCCAATATTTCGATCAACCTGCGCAACGAGCCAGTTCAAAATGCGTTTAATTACGTACTCCAACTCAGCGGCTTGGAAGCCAACCGGGTTGGCAATACCATTTTTGTCGGCAATCGCTTACCCGATTCTGTCCGCGAAACGATCGTCCGCACGCTGCGGATGAACCAAGTCAGCTCCGCTGCTGCTGCCAACTTTCTCACCACTCAAGGTGCCGAAACCCAAATTGCTTTCACTAAAGTCGATCTCCAAACTGTCGGCGAAGGTGCCTCCGCACGGACGGTGGAAACTAGAACGCCCCAAATTCTGGCACTCAAAGCCAACGAAGGTAACGGGCCACTTTTACTCAAAGGTTTGGCTGTCAGTACTGACGAGCGGCTCAATGCAGTCACCCTAATCGGTTCTCCCCGCAAGGTCGAAATGGCGACTAGCCTCTTAACTAGATTGGATGCTCGCCGTCGCCAAGTTGCCCTCAACGTCAAAATCGTAGACGTCAATCTCTCGAATCTTAACTCGATGAGCAATAGCTTGTCGTTTAAAGTTGGAGATGGCTTCCTCTCAGTCGATAAAGGTGCTGCCGTCTATAACTATGGCGGATCTACTCCTGCTACCAATAGTCAAGTCAATAACATTGTTAACGGGACTCCCATCGGCGCGCTCAATTTACCTGGTACTAGTCAACCTTTCCTGGATTTTCAGCCTAATGCTCCCTTTAGCAGTCAAGCGAATGGCAATACAAATGGATTGGGTAACATTCCTCGTCCTAATTTCGGTACGAATGAAAATCCTTTTCAACCAGGTATAACCGCTTTCACTCCTGCTGGTAATCCAACTGTGGTCAACCCCACATTTAATACTGGTACGACCGATGTAAGAAGTCCTATTACAGGTCAACTCGTACCACCAGGCGGACTGCTCACTCCTGGCTCGGTAACTCCTGGTGCTCCTGCTGTAGCTACTTACGCATTGCCTACTAACTACGCAGTTCCCAGTAAATTCCTCTCAACGCTCCAAGCTCAGATTATTAGTGGTAACGGTAAGATCTTGACCGATCCGACTTTAGTGGTTCAAGAAGGCCAAAAATCTACTGTCAACCTGACTCAAGATGTCTTTGGTGGCTTTAAGATCAACACTGTTGCAGGCACGGGTGCGACGACTAGTACCAGAGAGCCGATCATCAAGCAAGCTGGCTTGAGCCTAGAAATCTTGGTCAATCGGATCGACGATAATGGATTTGTTTCCGTGGGTGTATCGCCGACTGTATCTTCGATCGGTAGCACCATTACTACTGCTGATGGCGATATTAGCTTGCTCCAGTCCCGGACGCTCAACTCTGGTGAAATTCGCCTGCGCGACGGTCAAACCCTGATCTTATCTGGGATCATCCAAGAATCCGATCGCTCTAGCGTGTCTAAAGTACCCATCCTCGGCGATATTCCGATCTTAGGTGCTCTGTTCCGCAGTACTAGCAAGACCAATCAACGCCAAGAAGTTGTTGTCTTACTGACGCCGCAAATTCTCAACGATAACAGAGGTCAGGTCAATTACACCCCTGGTGTTGATGCGAGATTGATGATGGGTCGCTAAACTGGCGACAACTTTCTCCATCGGTGAGACAAAGCCGGAACGATTTCTCAAATATAGTAGTCTGAAATTCTGGGTCTGGGTAGTTGGATAATGTAGAGATGAGCACTAGAGATTAGTCGCTCATCCGCATTTTATGAGCTACCAGACCCCTCTTTTTGGCCAAATTTTACATAAATAATACGCAAAATAATGAAAATCAACATAAATTAAAGCTTTCAGCGATCCAGATTAGGCTTGGAGACATTAGAATAATGCAGTGGAAATAATATTGCATGAGAGTTTCAGCATCTTTTTGGCAAATCTGACCCAGAACTACACTCTTGTGGAGTCAGCCTTAAAGTTTGTAGAACACCTGCAAGATTCAACGGCGAAGAAGATAGTGTTAATACCTTAACGCTCTGTCAATCCGTTTCTAAGCCAAGAATCCAATTTCCACAAACGATAGATGGTACCCCCGTTCGGGCTGGTACTGTACTCGTCCATCCACAACCTCATCAATGGAGATTTACACATGAATAAAGGTGAATTAGTCGATCGCGTAGCTGAAACAGCTAGTGTGACCAAAAAGCAAGCAGATACAGTATTGTCAGCCGCATTGGAAGCAATCATGGAAGCTGTATCCAAAGGTGACAAAGTTACTCTTGTAGGCTTTGGTTCGTTTGAGCCTAGAAACCGTCAAAAACGTGAGGGTCGCAACCCTAGAACTGGTGAGAAAATGGAAATTCCTGCAACCAAAGTGCCTGCATTCTCTGCTGGTAAACTGTTTAAAGACAAAGTTTCTGCTGACGAATAGATTAATCTAGCTGGATTTATACTCGGAAATATTCCTTGAATCGACCAAAACATGGGGGGAACCCAAGCTGGGCAGCTACAGTTGCAGGTTGTTCCCCTTCTCTGATCTTAGACTTTTCTGCGAGTATCAGTCCGTTAGGCCCTCCCTCAACGGCACTCGCAGCCATTAAGCTGCACATCGATAATCTCACTAACTATCCCAATCCCGACTATCCCGAACTCTGTCAGGCGATCGCTTCTCATCATCAGATCCCAGCTCGGTGGGTATTACCGGGCAATGGCGCGGCAGAACTATTAACTTGGGCGGGTTGGGAGTTTTCTAAGCTCAATACCACACTATTACCGACCCCCGCCTTTGGCGACTATTGGCGATCGCTCCAAACCTTCGGCACGCGCATTATTGAGAGATCGATGATGATGGATGATGGCGAAATTGGCGATCTCGACTTTGCGTTGCGCCATCTCCCCACCGAAATTCCGCATTCTCTCGGCCTGATCGTTAATAATCCTCACAATCCTACTGGTCAAATTTGGTCGCAGAAGACTATTTTGGCTTATTTGTCAGAATTTGAACTAGTAGTAGTTGATGAGTCCTTCATGGACTTCCTACCCCCAACAGAGCAGCAAAGTTTAATCCCCTTCGTTGCCGAATATCCCAATCTAGTCATCTTGCGATCGCTCACCAAATTTTATAGTTTGCCAGGATTGCGGATGGGCTACTGTATCGCCCATCCCGACAGATTGCGTCGCTGGAAAAATTGGCGCGATCCTTGGCCTGTCAACTCTCTAGCTGCTGCTGCCGCGATCGCGGTACTCGGCGATACTGAGTTCGATCGATCGACCTGGGATTGGCTGGCAGCGGCTCGTAGTCGCTTGTTTGAAGGCTTAAAGCAAATTACAGGTTTACACCCTTATCCTGGGGCTGCTAATTTTATTCTTGTCAGATCCGATCGATCGGTTACCGAACTCCAAACTAAACTGCTCGAACAGCATCAAATCCTGATCCGCGACTGCATCAGTTTTCCCGAACTGGGCGATCGATTCTTTCGGGTTGCCGTGCGGACGATCTCCGAAAACGATCGACTGCTGGTTGCTTTACGATCGATTTAGCTCAATATAATTAAGGTAGGGGCAATTCATGAATTGCCCCTACCTTAATTATATTGACTCACGGTTCGCTCATTTTGGAGAGAGGTAGTCAAATTGGGTTAAAGTTTGACAATGAGCAAGCCTGTAACCTTAA
>NZ_PVWO01000063.1 GCF_003003845.1 Chamaesiphon polymorphus CCALA 037
TACTTAGCGATGATCCGTATCATGGTTAGGCGTTTGGCATAAAATTTAACTCTCTCCTGACTTTTCAAACATCCTCTTAACGTCCCATTGTTATTGTGGATCTTCACTTCCCCCAAGAGTTCGCTAATTGCTTTGTCGCCGTTGAGAAACTCAGCATTGAGCAAACACAATTTGGGAGCGATCGCACTAGCTCTAAATTCTTCAATCACACTTTCTGGAAAGTATCCAGTCAGAATCGAGTAATCGTAGTTCATAGGATATTCAATTTATAGAAAATATTAAGTTCGTCGATAAGCTAAGTTATTCTCCGAATCAACATCTAACGAATCCACAGATTAAATAAAAATCTGAAAATGACAGCCGATTGATATCGCTGTAAGTATCTATGGGTGATAACTTTGAGGTATAATTAAGACATGAAATTTCGATCTGAATTGCGCTCTGAGCATCTACTTGGAGCGTCATTCTATCTTTCATGAGCATTGGATCGCAAAACTCCTACTATGAGTCTCACGAGTTTAAAAGCTATAATTTTAGATTTATAACCGCGAATCGATCGGAGCAATACTGACCCCACTAGTAGTTTTTAGATCTACTAATGGGGTATTGTTTTAGCCGACTGATGGCAATGTCGCTAAATATTCTTCAACTAAGATTTGATGTTCTGGTCGATCGCCAGACGTTAAATAATCGATTAACAAGATTAGGTTCCAGAGGATCTTCCCCCTTTCTACGGGCTGAATCCAGTAGATCCCCTTGGGTAACTTGGATCTTAACTGCGCTGATTGCCAAGTAGAGAGATCGAAACGCTCTTGTCTAATTGCTGCTTCAGACAGAAATTTGAAGCAGCGGGATTTGGCTTTGGTTGATGTTTTCATAGCACTGATGTTCGTGAGATAATAGTGGTGTTTTGTTATTTAGTCTTAATCGAAAGACTTAATTTAATTTGGTCTTTCGGTTAATTCTTTTCTATTGCATAACTTGTCGAACGAACCGTTCGATTCAGTCGATCGCCGAGCGGTGACGAAATCGCCACGGTTTTTTAGGTCTAGTCTTTTGACTAGATCCAGTTAGCGGCGATCGCCAAGATCGGCTTTGGCTGTTTTACTTGCGGGATAGGTTAGAAACAAATAAGCTTGGCAAGGCTAATAAATATAGTTTAGTACAGATCTACTATCGTGGCAACAGCTATTTATTTTCTTGTCCGTTTTGGTGAAAAATAGATGCTATTGTGTTGAAAAAGACTTGACAATTGCAGTTACTATCGATCGGCAGAATTGCGATAGTTTATACTCACAAATGGAACCACTAGATCGATCTCATGAGCATGAACCTATTCCAACTATTACTGAAATCATTGATTTGCCATACTCGCTCAAATTCTGGAATACCGCAAAATCTTATTAGTGGGATAGGTTCATAGGTAAAGAGCATCACTCGCTCAAGTAGTCAGTAAATACTACTTTTTGCTCGATCGGGTGCAAGTAGCTGGTCATCAGAGTTTTGGTGCTATGACCAGTTTGAGCTGCTAGATCGGCTATCGATACGCCATTGTTAGCAGCGTGAGAAACCCCGCTATGCCGGAAGTTATAGGGCTTTCTATACGTCACCCCAGCAGCTTTTAACAGCGGTTTCCAGATTTTGTTTCTGAAGTTGTTATCGTTCAGAAACCCGCCTTTAGGAGCCGGAAATACGAGGGCATCTGAGAGATAAGGTCTAAACCTCTTGGATCGAGTTTTAAGAATCTGGATAACTGCGGGTGTGAGGAGGATCGTTCTACTTTCTCCTGTCTTAGTCGTGTCTCGCAGATGTCCTCTAGATACGGATTTAGAGATGGTTACTCGATCGAAATTCTCGCTCACATCAGACCACGTTAGAGCTGCCATCTCACCAAATCTACAGGCGGTCTGGGAGATGAAGACCGCCGCATCTTTATAGTGAGAATAACTTGGGGGTAAGCGATCGAATGCGCCAACGATAGACCTTAATTCATCCTCACTGAATGGTTGAGGCTTCTTTGGTGTCGGTAGCTTTTTTCTGAGCCGATCGAGTGACTTACTCCAGGGGTTGGTATCGCATTCTACCAACCCTTCTTTAACAGCCCAATCCCAAGCCGCTGCCAAGTCAAATAGATAGGCGCGAATAGTGCGATTAGAAACACTCTCCGACCACAAGGCGATCGCATCACCTGCGACCTCTGGGGTGAGGTTGGATGCTTGAAACTCCTTACCTAATAGCTGTTTGAGTTTTGAGACAATCCCTTTAAACCTCACTCGCGAACTATTCGACAGATCGTAGTCAGACATCCGATGTTCTGCATACTTAGCAAACAGATCGTTTGCCGCGAGGGTAGCTATCTCCTGTTTCTTAGCCTTCCCTGCTTGGGTATAGGTGGATGGATCGAACCGACCGCACATGATGTCTTTCTCGATCGATGCCATTACCATCTCGGCATGTTTGCGCCCGATCGGATTGTTGTGCTTGCTCAGGGTCTTATGAAACTTCTTACCTTCAAACCGCCATCTGATAATCAGTGATTTTCCTTTCTCTTCAATGTGCATAAATTTTGTGGGGCAAAACGTGGGGCAACAGAACCGCCAAACCCGCCAAAACAGCACCTATTTTTGAGTATATAGATAGCAAAAAATCGGCTGTTAGGGTTTAGTGTTTTCCTAAAAGCCTTGCCTGTGCTTGCCTTCCAACCTATGGACGTACGCCGACTCGAACGGCGGACCTCATCGATGTCAACGATAGGTCAAAAAGCTATAAGCGCGTCACAGCAATACTTTCATTTATCACGAACAAAATCATGTGCTTATTCGTGTGCTATGACTTACTTTTAACCCGTTTTGTCAAGCATGTCAATTCTGTTGAGTAACTTGGCTGATTAAGACGCGATCGATGTCGTCTGGTTCTCTCGATCGAGTCATAATATTAGTAATTAACTTTGTTGATGTCGATCGTCAATGGCTAGCCGACCAATTGGGGATGAGCTACACAGCGACAACTAGCCAGTTGCATGAACTCAAAAAGAAAGGATTATTCCAGGATAACATTCAATAAAATAAACCCCCGATCTAATTTGACTGGAGGTTACTTTTAATTTTGTTTTTCTATCTATTACTGAGATTGCAATCTACCTAGATAAACTGGTAGTAGCTCATCATCACTATTTTCTGGAAACTCATTTAAAAGCCTACTATGAAGTGAAGTTTGGAGTATCTGAATTTTACTCAGAACAGTTTCAAGAGCTTTCTCTTCCTTTTTACTAGACTTTGGATAAACACTCATTAATTGCGCTCGAACTACTTCGAGATATCGATAACTGTATTTTAGTTTTTGCCCGATTTGAGAATGTTCTTCAAAAGTCATTTGTTGTTGGTCTTCCATTCTTAATTGTCTCCTGAATTAGTTTTAGTGAATTTGCGAGTTTTAGAATCCATTTTCCAGTCCCCAAGTCCTTTCTCTTTAGCGATAGCAATAGCGATGTCGCCATTAGCCTTATTCTGCTTGTCAGGTTGGTCGAGTTCTATCCAGTTATGGAACCCTGCAAAAGAGAATGATTGTGGAGTTTCCCCGCTAGCTTTCTCGATCGCCTGAACTTGAACGTCATCAGATACGTATTCGGAATTACTCGAATCGTCTGAGGGGATATTCTCAGTTTTAGTTAGTCTATCCGATATTATACCATATTTATCGGATAACTTGTCCGATAGATGTTCGTTGATATCCGATATGATATCCGGTATGTCGGGTTTATTATCCGGTAATTCGTCAGTTATACTTACCCCTGTATCCGATATAAGAATTTTTGTATCCGGCATATTATCCGACACGTTCTCTGCATTAGTAGATGGCATCTTATCCGATATTGTCACCGATAGAGTAGTCTCTTTATCCGGTAATTGATTGGAAGCCACAGAGAAAGAGCTTGACGGGTCTAGATAGCTTTTGGCAGTAAGTTCCCGTACTAGTATATTGATTCTTTCCCGTTCGAGCCATAGGTCATTTTTTAGCTCTACCCATGCCGCGTTAGACAATCCATCGAGATACTCCATCCGCTCTTTAACTGGAGAGATGGCGGTTTCTAGAGACTCCAATACCTTATCGGATACCTCAGCTACAATAGCCGATAAAGCGTTTTTTCTATCCGGTACATTGCCCGATAACATGTCCGATACGTTATCCTCACTATCCGGTAACTTTCCATTTAGCGCATCCAGTCCCAATTGAACCAGCTTGACTATCGTTGGGGATACTTGTACTTTCTGGCTAATGTGATGAGTTCTAGCACCATCCTTGATAGCTATCTGCTGAACCGCGTCATAGATCTCATTGGGGAATCTGACATCCACCCTCGTTATTGACTCACTCGCTCTACTCATATCCGGTAATACTCTCTTTGTGTCCGATACTTACCCACTATATCCGATAGGTGGCGATCGTCAAGTATCTAACGACTTGTCCGGTATTTGTCGGGTAAAGTGTCCGATAAGAGTGAATTATATCCGATAATTTATCCGATAAGCATGTTATAATATCCGATATAGCGACCTAAAAATTGAGCAATTAAAGGACAGCCCTTTTAGTCACGACAGAATCACGCTTCCAGACGATAAATTCCAAGAGGTAAATTAGGACAGATGAAAGTAGCCATCTATGCACGAGTTTCGACTCATGACCAAAACTGCGAACGCCAAATCAAAGACTTGACCGAGTACGCTGCCAGATGCGGATATCAGGTAGTGGGAGTGTGGAGCGAAACGATGTCAGGAATGAAGGTCGATCGAGTCCAGCGAAAGGAGGTGATGAAGATAGCTAGAGCTAGAGATATTGATGCTGTGCTTGTAAGCGAGCTGACAAGATGGGGGAGGAGCACTATCGACCTTATAAACACATTGAATGAGCTGCATAGCTGGAAAGTAAGTCTCATCGCTCAAAATGGCTTCCAATGCGATCTATCCACTCCCCATGGGAAAATGATTCTCGGCATCATGGCGACACTGGCAGAATTCGAGAGAGATCTATTCTCGGAGCGGGTTAAGTCCGGTGTCGCGTTGGCACGATCGAAAGGAAAAGTATTCGGACGTAAGCCAGGATCGAAAGCCGATAAATACAGAGACGAGATAAAATCCCTCAGTGAAGACGGAAAGTCAATTAGAGTAATCGCGAAACATTTGGGGATATCTAGGAATATGGTAGAAAGACAACTCGAAAAGACAAAGAAACATTTATCAGCTTAAATCAATTATTAACTATTAAAATCCCAACAGGAGAATCGAATCTCTTGCTGGGATTTCTAAGTTATGGCTTTAACAGTGAGCGGAGAAGTAAAGTTAAATAGCGTCAAATGCACCTATATTTATTCTTCTTTCCATAGTAGAGGCAATAGAAGAGATTCCGTTATGAAGATTATTAAACTCTTGCTGTAACTCATTTTTGATGCCTCTACTGGCTAGGGATTCATCAACCTGAAGATCGAAAGTCTTGAGTTGAGTTCACATCTCCAGCAGTTGGCCATAATATCCAGACAGGGTATCGAGTTCTGCTTGCGTCAGTTTCATTTATTTATGCTAAATAGTATGTTTTAATTATACCTTTAATCCTGTTTTTAGAAGGCAGCTATTTGTGAATTAAAGTTAGCAAATTTATCGCCATAAAGTACTGTTAAAAGAAGCGTATAAACTTCACTCCATTAGCCGCTAGAATCTCCCATAACTAAATATTGCCCACCGCCGATACCCTCAATAAGGACGAATGACGATAGAGCCGTATAGGCCATTCTGATGGTAGTATGGCTCGAAAAGCATATTACAAAAGCGGTGATGAGTTCTTATTACAATTGCATCAAGACAAATGTCCATTGCTAGACTTGCGCAATACAGATGCTGCGATGGTTACGAGAGTTATTTACTGACAGTTTAGAATCGAAAGATTTTCTAAAACCAAAACGTAAAACTCTTGAGCAAGCGATCTTAGTCGAGATAGACCAGCGCGATCGGGAAGCGATCGAGAGATAAGTCGTGTTACGAGATTAGTCGATCGACACGATTCTCAATTTTGTATGGCCTCGAACGATATCGCAGAATTATCGATGTGAGTTGGTGGAGTTTTACCGATCTGGACTCGATCGACTCGAAATCTCACACAGTTTAAGGTTGTCCGCCGAATATCTCCCAACATGCCCGTCTGACTTCCATCGAACGTGATAATCCCCAAAGCTATCGACTAACTCGATCGTCCCCACGTCCGCCCCGTAGCAGTGGTAGAGGTCGGTATGAGTGACACAATCACCAATGGCAAAGATTCCACCATCAGTGAAGTTAATCGGCGGCGGGGAATCGGGGGAAACCCACTTACCATATTTATCCTCACTATCGTCCTTCCCGATCTCTGCAAATTCTAAAGGGTGAATGTCTGCCAGCAACCGCCGGATAAAGGTACCAAAGAAGATTTCTAGGTCTAGGGAAGCTTCATATATAGAGTTCACGTTGAAGTCTAAGGTAATGGCGGTTAGTTCGTTGATCGCCTCATGCTTGCCCAATGAAGCGATTATCAGCAAGCGATCGAGCAAAGATAGCGGGTCTACCTTGACTACCCTAGATATTGAGATTTTCCCTTCCCCCTTGCTGGTTTCGATCGTTAGGGTATCTCCATCGATCGATAGGACTTTGCACCCTATCCCCGTCGATCCGTAGACAGTGGAGCCGATTAATATTTTAGAATTCACCTTCTGGTACCTCGCGGATTATTTTAGTTGGCTCCACTACTGGCAATGCTGTGAAAATAGCGTCCTTAGCGTCCTTACCGTCCTTTATTTCTTGTAACCCTTGCGCCTTGCTTGTTTCAGAAAGGACGGTACTAGGGACGGTATTAAGGACGGTAGCGTCCTCATTTAAAGTAGCGTCCTCATTTAAAGTAGCGTCCTCAGTAGCGTCCTTAGTAGCGTTCCCCCTGTATCCTTTGCCCTGACTGGATTCGTCAGACACAGAGGACGCTAAGGACGCTAAGGACGCTATTTTCACCACCTTCTGGATACAGATAAGTCTTGTTCGCTCTACCCCTCCTTTTCGGAAAGAACCAACATCAATTCCCATTGCTCTCAAATCTGGGGATAATCGATTGAGTTGACGGGTAAGGCTGTGAGCCGCCTTGGGAAAGTAACGAGATCGATAGGTTGCATCATCAGTGTGGTTCTCCAGTTCGTTTAAAAGCTCTGAAGCTGTACCTCTCCATGACTTTGGTATTGGATAGTTCTCCATCAGCCGAATAATTGCTTCACCAACGGGGGATGACTCAATTACCACTTGTCTGGACTGTTCGCGGCTCTCATTGAAAATTGCCATAAACTCACCGTCATTAAGTCCTAGTGCCCGTTCTGAAGCAATTGCAAACAGGGCATAATCAGCCATTCGAGGTAATTTCTCTGGGTTAGTATGTGGTAGTTGGGCTAGAGTTTGGCTCAATACTGTCAGCAATGCCCCTAGAATTCTTGGTCTGGCAGATTCAACCTTCTCGTTTAATTTCCCTTGTGGTAGCCGTTTGTCTTCTGGGATTTCTGGTAACTGTGCCATCAACACTCGATCGGCTAAATCATCGCGAGTTACCAGGGCATCGATCGCGGTGATGATTTGGGGGCGGGTGAACTCGAATGTGGTTTCGTCTCCAGTAGTGTGAAGTGTGCGTGTAGAGTAACCGAAACCCGTCGCTACCCTACACAAGTCATCTGACTGGTCGGGTGTGATGTGTCCAACATTGTCATATACCATCAGATGGCGACAGCTAGCGGCTACGGCTAGCCTTAGGGTATCGCCTTGAAGTTTGATTAGACCAGCTTTACCAGGATCGATTAACCCTTTGAGGATTTCGGCGGCGGCTGTTTTCCCGCTACCTCGATGAGCAGCTAGAACCAATACAGGGTAAGTTTTATTTGGGCAGAAGCAGAATAGCAAGAATGTGACAATCAGAATCCAAGACGATCCATCTACATTTAACAGATCTTTCAACTCATCCAGATTCCCGCCCTCTACTGGGCAAGGTAATGGCAGCAATGAATCTGGTCGCCAGAATCGAACAGGTGGCTCGGAGATTACCCGCCATCCAGTTGGATCGATCTCTACTGCTTTCCAGTCGGGGGTACCTAAATCTAGGTATAGTTTGCCTTGATATTCGGCTGTTCTTAAATTAACCTCGCGAGTTTTACCGTCAAAAATTGCGATCGCTTCAAGTGTGGGGAGAGTGTCTTGATATGACTGTGAATTGATACCTATTTTATTGGCTTTATAATGTTCCCCCATTAACCATAATTTAAAAGCTTTTGACTTAACCGCGTAAGTATGGCGATTACCTTCGATCGAGATATCAGCATAAGCAACTTTGTCGGCGGTATGAAAGTAAGTGGCAACTTTAGCTAGTTCTAGTGGTGAAATAGGTTTCTTTGGTTCATCACTTGAGGGGTTATCACTGTCATTTTTGCTACTCGTTTTAGGCTCTGACTTATTGCCTGTAGCTGTCGATACAATTTTCTTGGATGAACGATTACTAAATGATTGGTAGAATGCTCCCATCCCTTCAGTCGCAATTAGATCGTCTACCCCTTTATGCTTTTCCCAAACTGTATCGGAGATTGTGCCAACCAAACTACCGCAATGATATTTAAACGATGCTTTTGACTGCTTGACTCCATCAACAGCTTTTTTATTTTCATCGGGATTAGCTCGATTCTCATCTCGATCTAAAGCCCAAACAATCTCAACATTTTTCTTTAGAAATGGCTCTAAGTCAGGATGAATAAGTTTGATAGCTTTGCCTTTGTCATCTAATTTATTTCCATACTTATCAGCTTTCTCGCCATCCACTGCCTTGACGTTGCTACCCCACCCCCACATCCCATTTAACCCAATAGCTAAATATCCGGCTGAGATGAGGCTACAGGCTTTTTTCGCGCCCTCTGTGATGATAAGTTGCAGAGGCTTGTCTAAGGTGAGCACCCAATCCCAGAAACCTTTATCTTCTAACGAGCGATCTGATGGAAAGCTATCATCAAACCTATCTATATACTCGGTTCTAACCTCAGACTTGGTAGCAATTTCAAGCCCAATCTTGAATGTTACTTTTGGGACAAGTAGCTGTTGATTACCCTTGCCAAAAACAGATAAATAATTAGCTTCTTTTCCGTTAAGCTTCAGTGGTGAATTTAGTTTGGCACTGAAGCCCAGATACCCTTCAAACCCCCAACAACCAGACATCGCGGCATTAACTAACTGTTGGGCATATTGACCCGCTGGCATTCCATTATTAGTGTGATCTATCTCGATGTTCAGCTTTTCAAAAAGGTAGTTCGCACCATCTTCATCCCCTGATTCGAGAGAATAGAAGTTAATGTTTGCGATACCATCATCGATCGCGCTTAATTTGAATTCTGCGAGATGCTTATCTACGATAAATGACTGAATAGAGTTGGCTGGAAGACTGCTTTCCATGTTAGATTGTGGGTAAGTTTAATTAATGAATCGAAGCGATCGCCCTGAGTCTTGAACTAGCGCGATCGCTTCTTTGTATTACGAATTAGGGGAGCCGATAAATAAAGTTTTCACGCCTTCCCTTGGCTTCCCGTAGCACCACGGCTTCGACTGCCATATGTACCAGATAGGTTTGTCGCTGGTTAGGGAAAATCTGACCCAACAGCCCTCGTTAAACCGCTGTTGGAGGTATTCGTAAGCGTCAATAATTTCCTCACCCTCTGAGTCGAAATTAAAGGTATATCCGCTGTCAGTGATAGTCAGATAGCCCTTCTCTATACCTAAATCGGCTCTCAAGTGGGGATTGGTTATCTCTATTGATACCTTTATCCCAATGGGTAGATCGAGAGCGTGAATCTGTTCTGGGGATAGGACTTTGTTAGGAATACAAGATTTAAAGCTAGTCATTTAGTTACGATCTCCAAGGCTGAACGTTGACGAATGAACGGGAATAGTTATGCTGTCCTCCAGGGTTCGGTTATAAACTCGTACCAAACAGAATCATTTTCAGCTAACAATATTTCCCAGCCTTCATGAAATAAAAGCTTAAACCCGCGACTTAAATCGGCCACAGACCTTCCGTATGGTTCGCCAGAAATAAAGTCATCGCTGCTCCAGGTAATAATTCCATTAGGCTTTAGAGACAACAGCCCGAAACGGTCGATCCACCAACGGTTTTTAGGATGGCGGGGAGTCAGTACGATCAAAAGAGGGCTACCGACTTTGAGTGATAATTCTGTTTGTGCTGGCATAATGAAAAGTGAAATTGTTTTTGTTTTTGCGTGGTTTCGCGGTTAGTGACTCCCCGCTTTTTTATGTCTATGCGGCTGTGGGTAGAGATGCAATGTATTCTCTAATCAACTCATTCAGTAGATCGTTGATCTTAATCCCGCGATCGATTGACGCTTGTCTAAAATTAGCTTCGATCGATCGAGGGACACGAACACTGATAACTTTTGTCTTTGGCATTTACTCACCTTGCTTTACTCTTTCTCTCGTTAACAGATTAAGGTAGTATTGCTGTGTTGCCAATTGTAATTTATTGGCCGCTATAGTCCCCAATAAAGTAGTGTCTCGCGGGGGTCAAGTTGTAGTGGGTCTATCGTGGCTGTTGGTGGAGATTGACTATTATTCTTGACTCTGATTTTTTGAAGACTATAGTGACGAAAAAAACTGAGGCGAATGGTTTCAGCCAGAATAGGTCGGGATCTGCTCGCGCTAAAACTAAGCCACTTTCACTCGCACTGTTACTTTGATTTGTTTGAATTGATTTCCAAATCATTTAATTAATTCAGGGGTATTCTGGTAAATACTTAACCCGCATAAATACGGGAAATGAATTTAATAAAATCGAAACCCCGCTAACTATTGCAAGTAATTAACGGGTTTGGACTCTAGGCTGCAATAACAGGCTCGAATTTAATCTCGTTCCAGTGTTCGATGTAAGTCGCCACAAGCGTTCTGTAGCTCGGAGGGTAGCAATAAGCCTTTTTCTTTTTTCTCGATATCTGTGGCGGTTCCTCGCTGTTTTTGGAGCGATATAAGTCAGCCACTTGGCGATTCAACCAGAAGCGAAATTGTAAATCCCTTGCGAGTGAAGAATCGTCTTCAACACTCTCCCCTAACAGCTCTAAAAACTCCGTAAGGGTGTACCAACCGGACAAATTGATTTTGTCTCTTGGTTCGGGGTCTTGACGCACCACAGAGCGATTAGCGGCTGATGTAGCCATGTTCAAGATGCGATCGTTATCGTCGAGCGGATCTAGTTCTACTTTTCCCGTAGTAAGCAATTCGAGAATCCAGCCAGTGATCTTGACCCGCATCTCGACCGAACACCATGAACCGATATCGATCGCTATTTGTGGATGTGCCCATGTTAGTGTTTCACCTTTACCTACAACGAGTAGGTCGGAAACGGGAATTCCCGTTTCTGTTGATACAGCTTCGAGAAAATCCAAGGTATTTTTGAGTCGATACCAGTCGTGAAATTGCTTGTCGTTCGCGAGGCATAATTCAGTAACACATACATATTGAGTTGCTTTATTGATGCGAATCTGTTTACCGCCGTGTTCTTTGAGGACGAATCGGTTGAATGGGTTATTCATGTTAGATTTGAGTTAACTTTATTTTGATTTGTTGTCTCGGTCTAAATCGCGGAGGCGACTTTTTAGTGCGCTGATTTCTGACCAGCGATGAGAGACTACCTAGCTCTTGGGAAGGCTTTCGAGATAGTCTTTCACGATCGCTGCATACTCATCACTGTCAGCCCCAAAAGCTAGGTAGACTTGCAAAATGGGGACATTCCAGTACACCGATCCCTTTTCTATCGGCTGTTGCCACGCAATTCCCTTTTGGGTTACAGATCTCATCTGAGCCGACATCCATCCGGTCATCTTCATGTGAACACTACAGTTTCCGCTACGAATGTCGCGCTCGGATGCGAATTCAAAAAGTCGTGTTTTTAAGGTTGCTTTTCTCATAGATCGGAAAATATTGTTTGTTGGTATCGTCAGGCGGGCAAGGTTAGAGCGAGTAAGCTGGCAGGCTTTCTGTCTGGAATTCACGATAAAGCCTGTATCCAATTTCTGGCAAGGGTTAGAGGGATCTATCTTGCGGAAGTTGGAAAATTTACTCTCTAATGGCAAACCGCGCAAGCCTTTCACATCAACGGGTTTAGGGGGATATCTTGCGGAGGTAAGTTATTGACGTTACTCGCTACTCCCAAGGTCAAAGCCATGTAACCGTCATGAGGATTGACTCCCGGCGATTATTTTTGCGGAGGATCGCTGGAAAGGATCTCGCCTCGACATTCCTCCTCCCCTTCCACAACAAAGCATACGAAGGTGCCTTTGATGCCTTCGAGAGAGTGCTTCTCTAGGGTTTTGAACACTAGATCTTTTTCAGTGACTCGCCTTTTCATCGGATCTACGACTGTCTTCATTAATCTGTTTATCGCTTTCACTCCCTCGTCTCTATTTAATACATTGATAGTTATGGGTCTGCCAAATGAGAACTTGTAAACACAGTGTTCTCTCCCATAGATAAAACTAAATCCTTCTAATTCCTGTGTTTTACTTTTATCTACATGTGGCAAGGTAATGTATTGAGTCCCGACGGGTTTAGAGCTTTTATTGACGCTACCTTTAGGCTTGATAGCTATTTTTATTGTGATGCCATCCGCTGCTTTTGAGATCTCTTTAGCAACAGCATCCCAATTCACTTTTATATATGTAGATTCTGGCATATACGAATAATTGTCAAAACCCTGCGGTAAATTGCCGATAGTCTTTACAACTATTTCAATCTCTTCGTACGTTCCTCTAGCATTCGCATCGGCAACTGTTAAGCCAGTATTGCTCAGTGGCGACCATTCCTCCTTTTTGCTTGCTAATATACTTCTTTCCACCTCGTCTACGACCCATTGCTGTATATAAAAATAGGGTTCAAAATTCTTTTTATCTTCATGAAAAGTCTTCTCATCTACTCCGCGATAATAATATCGATAAACATTGTTGTCATCACTGTAATTGCCGAAACGCAAGTCTCGAATATTATCAGGGAAAATCTGATAATACATGTAAATATTTTCGTCGTTATTATGTTCTTGTGGGGAGTGTCCATCAATCAAAGCATCCATTATTTTTTGATTGTGATTTGCCAACCAGTTGCTGACGTCATCCCCGTTGTAAAAACTTGTGCAAACATCTTCTGATGCTGATATAAAATTTTCTTTTTCCTCGTCGGATAAAGCGAGATACTCAGGATCGTCAGCAGAATAAATTCTTGAGCTGGGTTCTTTTGGTTCTGGCATAATTAATCGTGTAAATTACTCTCCTATAATTCCCCGACATTCACGTACAAACACTTAGGATCGATCTCGTGAGCGTATGTAGCAAACATCGTTTTTGGAGAATGTCCGGCTTGCCGAGCTAGTGCCACCGGATCGGCCTTGTTAGACAAGGCGCGGGATTCAGCCGTGTGCCTCAAGTTATAAGGTGGTCGGTACTCGATTCCGCAAATTGATAAAACTGGCTTCCATACTCTCTTGCAGAAGTTGTTATCGTTAATAGCAAACCCTAAAGGACTCGTAAATACCAGATCGTCAGGCTGCGGCTGCAACCGCTCGAATCTCGCCGCTAGCATGGCTCGAACGTCTGAATTAAGTAAAAGTGTGCGAGAATCCCCCGTCTTGGTTCCTTTGGTATTCCGATGCCCTCTGGAAATAGACTCACCGATCCAAGCGTTGGAACGATCGGGCGAGATGTGTTTCCATCTCAAAGCCGCTGCCTCACCAGGTCTACAGCCCATATTTGCAAGAAAGATAATGAAATCCGTGTAGTGACTATAGGAACTGTTTAGCTGGGTTTCAGATCGGATAGTCTGAAGTTCTGCGATCGTGAAAGGGATCTTTTGCTGAGGCTTGCTCTTAGCCTTCCGCTTCATTCTTTCTAGACAATCAGACCAGGGGCAATCCTTCGCGATATGATACTTTCCTCTCGCCCATCCCCAACAGGCTCTAAGGTCGAATAATCGTTCTTTGATGGTTCGTGGTGATGCCGTGGCTAACCATTCCTCTACCATTTTTTCAGCCACGGCTCGATCTACTTTTTCAGCTAGCGTATCCCCCAAAAATACTTCTAGCTTAGAGGCAATACCCTTTAGCCTGACTTTGGAACTATGGGATAACTCGCCTGCTTTTAGTCGTTGTGCAGCATACTTCTCGAACAGCACGGCTGCACTTACTACAGTTCCATTTTTCCCTTTGCGCGGTCTGTACTTTAGTTTAGTTTCGTCGTAGTTCCCACTAATCAGATCGGCTTCAATTACAGCTATTTTTTGCTCTGCTACCACTCGACCGAGCTTGTTATCGGGTAGTCCGAGAGACATTTTTTGAGTTTTGCCATTATGCCGCCAACAGGCGCGGAGAGTGCCCCCTGTTGTTTCTATCCAAACTTTTCCAGTACTCATGTTCTGTGTCTATTTATGGGTGTATAGACCAGACAAACCCACCAAAACAGCACACATCTTCGCTATTTTTAGACAGCAAAAATCGGCTCTCATGACGCTGATTGTCTAATGAAAGCCTTGCTGTGCCTATGCTCTAACCTTATGGACGTACGCCGACTCGAACGGCGGACCTCATCGATGTCAACGATGCGCTCTAACCAACTGAGCTATACGTCCTTGCGGCTCTTTATCATAGCATTAACAAATTGTGGGCGTCAAGACTCTTTCCGATTTGCGATCGATAACCACTTGGCAGTTTAGCCAGAAAAGATCGGCAATAGTCAATTGTCGATCGTCGATGTTAAAATGATGAGATGTCTCCAAGGTTGGCCGATCGGTTTAGGCAGCGGACTCATAATCCGCGAGCGGAAGCTCTAGACAGGTTCGATTCCTGTACCTTGGATTGAGGCAATTAGCTCGGGTGTCAATTCCAGAACGCGATCGATTACTACGCTAGCACCAGCTTGAATCAAGTTCTGGCGGTAGCTATCGATTTGTGCAGCTCGATCGAGAATGTGTGGTGGTAATACGCCAACGGCGATCGCCTGTCGATGTGGTTGTTGTTTTCTAGCATTGATAACTGTGTGCATATCGGCAACCGTATCGCCGACATAGACAATCGGTAGCCCATCTGTTTGCTCGTACTCTAGTCCTAGTTTGGCAACCGCCATAAATAATCCGTGGGGATCTGGCTTCCCTGGTGCGTCTTCCATGGCTACTAGCACGGGCGCAGTCAGTCCCAATCTTCGTTCTAAGATATAACTAGCAGATCCTCTGGTAGCACCGCTAAAAAAGCCCCAGGGGATGTTAGCAGCGGTGAGGGATTCAAAATATTCTAGGCTGGCGAGGATTGGTTCGTCGCAGATATAACCATTCCAATTTACGGGATCTGTACCGCGATATTTGGTTTGAAAATAAGCCACAATCGTACCGTAATCTAGATTTAATTGCGATCGAGTTTGACCCTGGCTTTCAAAATAGCGATAAATTAGTTCTTGTGAGGCTTCCCAATCATTATTCCAGATGCCTTCATTTTTGAGCGTGTCGATGTCGATCGCGGTGGGTCGATAGGCTTCATTGGTAAATTTTGCCACTGTATCTGCCAAGGCGCGACGATAGGAGTTCCCGACGTCCCGAATTACTCCATCGATATCAAATACAACGATCGCGCTCATTTTTGGTTGTCTGTGTGAATTAATTAAAAATTTACCATACTCTTCGAGTCTAAATATTTTGAGTCTATTGGAATCGATCGTAGTCCCCCTCCCCTTTATAAGCTATCCATTACCCACAGATTTCGGACTAGTACTTTTTGGGTTAGTGGCTGCGTAGACCCCGGATCTGGGGGGTCTGGGGGGAGACCCCCCGTTGGGGGACGGTTGCTTGTCTTGTCTCGCTTCCATGGTCGGGAAACCCGACCGGAGCGAGCCGCTCCCCCAAACCCCCTCCAAAGGGTCAAATAGCAGGGTGGATTAATTGTCGGCATTCTTTGTTCGATCGCGATCGAGAAACATTAATGGAGATCGAATATATAGGCTGGCTAAAATCTTCAATTCCCGCTCGTCTGTTGCCATTTTTTCAGTAAGTCGATCGCAGTTTGATAATATTGAGTATTACCCTGTTTTTGAAATAGATTGGCGGCTTGTTTCAGATCGTTAATTCCACCTGCTCGATCGTTGAGTTTTTGATACTTCAGAAAACCACGACTGCCGTAAGCCTCAGCAGAATTGGGGTTAATTTGAATCGCGCGATTGAAATCGGCTAATGCGCCTGGAGTGTCATTGAGTTTTTCATTTTTCAGAATACCGCGATTGCAGTAAGCATCAGCAAAATTGGGATTAATTTGAATCGCACGGTTGTAATCGGCTAATGAGCCTGAAGTGTCATTGAGTTTTTCATCTTTCAGAAGACCGCGATTGTAGTAAGCACTAGCAAAATTGGGATTAATTTGAATCGCGCGGTTGAAATCAGCTAATGCACCTGGAGCATCATTAAGTTTGTCTTTTTTCAGAACGCCACGATTGTTATAAGCAGCAGCATAATTGGGATTAATTTGAATCGCGCGGTTGAAATCAGCTAATCCCCCTGGAGTGTCATTAAGTTTTTCATTTTTCAGATTACCGCGATTGTTGTAAGCATAAGCATAATTGGGGTTGAGTTGAATCGCGCGGTTGTAATTGACTAATGCGCCTGGAGCGTCATTAAGTTTGTCATTTTTCAGAACAGCACGACTGTAATAAGCCTCAGCATAATTGGGGTTGAGTTGAATCGCACGATTGACATCGGCTAATGCTCCCCGAGCGTCTCCTCGTTCGTACTTCTGTGCCGCTGATGCATAATAATCATCTGCTTTTGGTGCCGTATTGGTAGGAATTGCGGCTACTTGCCCATCGAGTTCGACACCCATCTTACTGGCTACCGTACCAAAACGTTCGATGGGAATGCCCAGATTGAAGCCATTTTTGCGGCCATCATCATCTCTGTTCCCGAGACCATGAATGGCAACTAGTTCGCCATTGCTATTTAATACCGCTCCGCCACTCATACCATTGAGTGTATCGTTACTATAGATAAGGGAATAACCTTTATCGAAGGTTTTGTTGCTATTGGCAGAGATTTTACCTTCTCTCACTACCAATAATGTTGAGGTAATTGCCCGATCTGTAGCTGGAAATCCAGCGACATATAGATCCATTCCTCTAGTCAGAATATTACAATTTCCAAGCTTGGCGATCGGGTATTTAGTCGTCGATTTAAATTTCACGACTGCCAAATCGATATCTCCAGGTGCAGATTTTATCGAGTTACTAATGACTTCATACTGGCGATCGTCTGGCGTAGTAATTGTATAACTGACTTTCTGTCTCACCACATGAGCGGCAGTAAGAACGGTATAAATATCACCTTCGTGTTTGAGGATGACTCCCGAACCTTGTCCGCTAGAACTGGTAATTAAGACTGTAATCGTCCTGGCTGTCTCGGCAACTTCTACCGCACTTTTGGCTGTGGCGACAGTCTGCACCAGAGGAATTGTTGCTGCTATGCCAATTAATCCGATCCATTGCGCGATCTGTGATGACATAAAATTATTATAGTAATAAATCGGCGATCGCGTTAGAAATCGGTAAACCTGCGTACAGTTCTAACCAGAAAAATTCACCGACAGGATTTACTTCTAAAAACACATAACGACCGTCTACGGTGACAATAATATCGATCGCCCCATAATTCAACCCAAAATACTCCATAAACTGTAATAATTTTGCTTCCACATCGGCTGGTAAAGTGTAGGGA
>NZ_PVWO01000468.1 GCF_003003845.1 Chamaesiphon polymorphus CCALA 037
CGCCGATGTTCAGCAACCCGACTTTGGGCGATTCTACCCCAAGCACGTACTGACTGTAAATCGAACCCATCACGGCAAATTGTTCGAGATATTTAGGGCGACAATCGACATTCGCGCCGACATCTAAAATTAATACCGACTTATCGGCACGATTGGTAGGAAATACCGCCGCAATTGCAGGTCTGTCGATGCCCCGCAGCCGTCCCAATCTGAGTAATGCGGCTGCCATCGCCGCGCCAGAATGCCCCGCCGAAACCACCGCATCGGCTTTACCATCTTTGACAAGCTGCATCGATACATTGATCGAAGCCTTAGGCTTGCGCCTCAAGGCACCCAGCGGTTCTTCGTGCATTTCGATCGTCCCTTCGGCTGGGACGACCTCGATTTTGGGAGCGTTAGGATGCCGATCGAGACAAGCCTGAATTTGTGCTGGATCGCCAACCAGGATGACGTCTACATCTGCTAATTCTGTTTGGGCTAGGATCGCACCCGCGACGATGGCGGCGGGTGCATCATCTCCACCCATTGCGTCCAGTGCGATGCGCGCGCGAGTTGAAGCCATTGATGCCACTAAGTAGAAACCATCCGAATTCTACCAGAATATGGCCATCTGCCACACGATCGAACGAAAACACACTAGCTCAATATAATTCCCGAACATTAACGAGATCGCAGTAAGATCGCGATCGAAAGATAGTTGAGATTCGATCGAATCGTCCGCACAAACTAAACAAAATGCAAAATTTTTTATTGTTTTTACTGGCGGCTCTAGGCGAAATTTCTGGCTGCTATGCTTTTTGGGCGTGGCTGAGACTTGGCAAAAGTATCCTTTGGCTCGTTCCTGGCATCCTCGCTTTGATTTTGTTTGCTAGCGTGCTTACCAGAGTAGATGCCTCAAATGCAGGCAGAGTCTATGCTGCTTACGGCGGGATCTACCTGCTCTCTTCGCTAGTTTGGCTCTGGCTGGCAGAAGGAGTGCAGCCAAATCGCTGGGATATATTAGGCGTTGGCATTTCGCTGGTGGGGACAATAGTAATTTTATTCGGAGCACATCGATAAACTATTTCTTGGGTTAATCGACTTTTCAAGATCTTTATGACACGATCGAAGTAAATTAAACTTCTGTTTTGTAATTTGTATGGGATTCTTTGATACTGTCGCTAGATTGACAATAACCGAAGCTTTCAAGGCGGGTTTGGCTGAGGTGAACAGTCGCCTGAATCCAGATGAGATGATAGTGCTATTGCAGCAAGCAGAAGTAGCCGCAGATGACGCACAACCAGAACTTGGTGGGTTATTTCGTCGGATCGATCGAGATGGAGCCAATGGATATGGAAAGTTTCTCAAGTTTTTTCAGTCAGGTTTGGTGCAAAACGAGTTGCAGAAGCCTTTTCAGAATCGTGGTAAGCCTGATGTAAAGATTCTAGTGGAGGTATTTAAACAATCTGCATCCGAGCATCCAGAAGCAGAGCAATACCTTTGCGATCTGATGCCGTTGTGGATGGATGCGTTTGTTGAGAGCTATTTCGAGCGAGTGGGGATTTGCTTTAAGGTAGCTAAGGCACAATATCTAAAGCAGTTGGCGCGACGGGTAGATGATGTGAAGTTTGTCGGGATTGCAGTACCAGGGGAAGAGGTAGAAAAGCAGGAAGTTTTGGCGCAGATCTTTGTGATGCCAGATGTTAGAGAGGAAAGGAGTCGTAGTTCACAACAGCTCAAGAGGTCATTAGATGCAGTTGAAACGAAAGCGAATGATTCAATAACTTTCGTATCAACAACTTATTTGCTGGATACTAGATCGCCACAAACTAGATTATTAGAAGAACAGAGAGCTTGGGAGCTTCGCGATCGATCTGCACCGCGAATACCAGCTCAAAAAGTCATCAATCTGGCTCAGAAAAAAGCAGTAATATTGGGCGCACCTGGTTCGGGGAAAACCATGCTGGCAAGTTATTTTGCTTTGATGCTCTGTGGAACGGCTCAAAGCGATCCAACTCAGATTGGCTTGGAAAAAGATACAGATTACTTACCTGTGGTGGTGCGAATTCGGGATTGGATATTGCAGCCGAAGATGGGATTGCTGGAGTACTTGCGATCGAATGCCAAAGCTAGTTTAGCTTGCAAGGAATTACCCACCGGATTTTTCGAGCATTGGTTGGATCGAGGTAAGGCGTTGATTTTGCTCGATGGGTTGGATGAGGTGGTAGATGAAGCTCAACGCAGTAAGGTGGCGGAGCAAATCGATAGTTTTCTGCATCAATACAAAGATAACCCAGCGGTAATTACATCGCGCCCAGCGGGGTATCAAGGAGCTTTCAAGACCGATGAGTTTCCCCACTATACGCTGGAATCCTTCGATGATAAGCAGGTAGAGACATTTATCGACCATTGGTATGACAATCGGGTTGAAAATAAAGCGCAAGCAGAGCGGCTAAAGGCAGATTTACAGAAGGCATTTATCAGAAACGAGCGGATTAAATTACTCGCGAAAAATCCGTTGCTCTTGACGATAATTGCCCTAATTCATCGCTATCAGGCGGAGTTGCCGAGACAACGATACAAGCTCTATGAGAAGGCGGTAGAGACGCTGCTGACGAGTTGGGATAGTGGCAAGGAAATCAAGCTGTATTCGCAGGTTTTGCAGTTTCTCAAGTCAGACGATCTGTTGTATATCTTGAAGAAATTAGCCTACTGGATTCATACCCAAGGCAGCACGGGCGAAACTGAAGGTGGGACGCTGATCGACAAGGATGAGTTGATTCGGTGGTTGCGAAAGGAGATTCAAACTCTGAAAAAATGCGAAGCGCATGAGGCAAAAGGAGAAGCCGAAAGGTTTATCGATTTTATCCAACGGCGGACGGGTTTACTGAACGAACAGGGGCGAGATCGTTATGCTTTCGTGCATAAGACGTTTCAGGAATATCTGACAGCAGAAGAGATATTCGATCGAGCCGATGTTGAAGATGATACTAAGATTATCTTGGATCATTTTCGGCAGCATTTACATGACCAACATTGGCGCGAGGTTTTGTTGTTGCTGGTATCGAAACTGAAAGGAAAGAAGGCTCAGAAGGCAATTCAGGCAGTTTTGGATGCTAATAGTGAATACGAACAATGGCTACATCGAGATTTGTTATTTGCAGGCTGGTGCCTGACGGAAGATCCATCAGAATTAACAGTGGTGGCGGCGGATTGGGTGGGGGAAATTCTCGATCGATTGGTTGGTTTAGAAGTTGAAAATGTCGATCGGATTGGTAGAAAAATTAGGGGCGAAGTAGAAAATATTTTGCATTGCCTTGGGGAAACAACTGTAGAAAAAGTTGTATGGAAGAAGTTACAAGCACAGGAAGATCGGATCGATCGTTTTCGCCTAATAGAATTTCAGGCTGCGTTGGGACAAAAAGAAGAGGCAATTAATTCTTTGCTGTCTTTGCTGAGGGATCGGACAGGGAATATTTCAAGTGTGGCATTGGCTGTGGGTCGATTAGTGGATAACAATCCCAATGCTATGGAGATTTTTCTATCCTTGTTAAAAGATGAAGATGTATCTGTAAGATATAGCGTGGTAGCAGTGTTGGATGAGATAGGGAAGGTTAGTCCAGAAATGATGAAAGTTTTGCTTTCTCTGCTAGATGATAAAAAATCTTCTGTTCGCTCTTGTGCAGCAATCACGCTAGGTAAGTTAGGCAACAACAGTCCAGAAGTAGTGAATCGTTTACTTTCTCTGCTAGATATTGATACAGGCTATGATGTATCCGCTAGTGTAGCATTCGCGCTAGGTGAGTTAGGCAACAATAGTCCAGAAGTGGTGAATCGTTTACTTTTCCTGTTAAATCATAAACAATCTTCTATACGGTCTAGTGCAATATCAGCATTAGGTAAGTTGGGGCATAATAATTCAGAAGTATTAAAGCAGTTACTTTCACTACTAAATGAGGAACCCTCCTTTTTACATTCTATTACAGTATTAGCATTAGGTGAGTTAGGCAATAATAGTCCAGAGGTAGTGAAGCCTTTGCTTTCTCTACTAGATGATGAAGGATCTTTTCTAGTTTCTTGCGTGGCATCAGCATTGGTAAATTTGGGGAATAGTAGTCCAGAATTGGTGAAGCGTTTACTCTCCTTGCTAAGTGACACATCTGATGTACGTTATAGTGCAGTATCTGATTTAATTCGATTGTCTAAAACCTCGGATACAATTTGTCCTGAAGTAGTACATTGGTTGGAACAAAATCCGCATTATGATGGAATTGGTAGTGCGATCGATTGTTTATGGTCGATCGTGGTTGAATGAATGATGGTGAGATTCGATCGAGTTAGTATTTTCTAGCTCCGCATCAGCAACGCCCTCAAATGAATTTGGGGCTAACAGCAAAAGTTCATTGAAATGAACTAAAAGAAATCATCTATTCTTGCAGTCCTCTTCAGAGGACTTTTGCTGTTAGCCCGTTGGCGAAGCCTCTCGGAACGAGAAACTTATAGTTCAGGGCGGTGCTGGTGCGGAGCAATACGCCCCGAAGTAGTGCAATAGCTAAAACAAAATCCGCATGACGATCGAATTGATAACGCGATCGAGCTTCTACTCCCTTCCCGCCAGAAGATTATAGAATAAGGTTGTAGATATGTTGAATCGTATTTGAAATTTGGATTGGAGTCT
>NZ_PVWO01000469.1 GCF_003003845.1 Chamaesiphon polymorphus CCALA 037
GTCATCGATCCCGATATCGCTCAATGCGCCAGAGAGTGCCCCAGCCGCCGCACCAACCAATGCAAAAATGGGATTGAAGAAGAGAACGCTTAATAAGATCCCCCAGTAACTACCACTGACTGCACCAGCAGCAACTAGTTCTTGTGCTTGCTTAAGTTTGACTTTACCTTCTTGATTTCTGACGACAATAGCAGCATCTTCTAAGTCAACTAAGTACTCTGATTGGAGCCTTCTTAGTTCGTTCATTACCTCATCTGCTTTGAACTCGTCTTTAAAACCGACAACAATTAAGTCACTCATTTTACAATCCTGTAATTAAGTTTTTATTCAGTCGAACTTTACGATTATAAAAAATCACTAGCAGTTATCCTCTCCTCCAACCGATAGAGATTCTTACCATTTTGGATTGGGGATTGCGGATTGCGGATTGCGGCTCTCGCACGCCTTTGTCTCCCGACGGTTTAGCGCACCAAGCAGAGAGACAAGACAGCGGATTAGGAAAATCTTGCTGTAAGTAGAGTCCGCAAACTCATCTAGCAGCAATGTTTTTTTAATTGGGATAACTTTCAAATACTTTCTAAGCTGCCATCGCCATGGACATTTGACGGCAAGATTCGGCACAGCGACGACAGGATGCGGCGCACTGACGACAATGCTCGCTGTCGTGTTGTTCGCATTCAGCCGCACAGCGATCGCAAGCGTCGGCACAGACACCGCATAATTGAGCGTGCAAGTCGGAATTGCGACTCATAAACCGGGAGCACAGAGCACACAAGTCGGTGCAGTCGCGGCAAGTTTTAATGCAATTAGCCATCATCTGTACCATGTCGCTACTTAGACAGGCACTAATGCAATATTCGCAGTCTTGGAGGCATTTAAAACAGGCTTCGATGCAGGCTTCGAGTTGAGAATTTCGAGATTGAGTTGCAGTCATAAGATTACTCCTGAAGACATCGCTCGATATTTTAACTTCTACACTCTCTAGTTACGCAGAAATTCGATCGTGAATAGATCGCTCGATCGATAGAGAGATTTATGTACTGAATTTACTACTCTCGAACCACTGTTACCGAGCAAGGTGCATGGTGTAAAACATAACTACTAGTGCTACCCAATAACATTTCACTCAACCGCGATTTTTGGTGGCTGCCAATGACGATTAAATCGGCACCTAGATCTCTAGCCGTATCGCAAATTACCCGTCCAGATTCACCGAAATTTTGGAGAATTTCGGCGGGAACGTGACGATCTTGTGCCTGTTTTGCATAGAGTTGGAGACGTTCTGTACTGAGTCGTTCGTAGTCTTGCCACTCTGTTTGCGATCGTGTAATACTCAGATCGTTAGCGATTGTCGGTGCGATACCGCCTAGAGCGGGATTACCGACTAGTTCTAGACCTGTTTGCATGGGATTGAGAACGTGTAAAATCGCGATTTTAGCTCCCAGTTTCTCAGCCAGCAGCAATCCAGTCTCGAAGATTTTTTGTGCTTCTGGAGAGTCGCCAGTAGCGATTAAAATTTTTTGCAACATGAAGTTGATAATATTGAAACGACTGGAAACTGAAAATAATCGATCGCGTCCGATCGATTGTTTTTAAAAAGCGATCTGTGTCCGATCGATTGGATTGTGTCAAAATTTCGATTTATTTAAACGGCAGTAGCATCGTCCCACTCGATTGTCAATCGATCGGGTTTGCAGCGTTTAACTTGAGTCTGAATCCCTTGTGCGGACTCATTCTCTAAGTCTTGTACGTATCCCATACTCGCTCGATCTGCTGCTCTAGCATCTGCAAATGGGCCAAAATAATAAGTACATTTAGGCCGATTTGTCATCACTTCCACCCACCAAGCCTGACCTACAAAGTCTAAGATATTTGTCCTGATTTCGGAAATTTTATCGAAGATATCATTGCTAAAAATTTTAATTTTCATTAATTAATAAATGTGTTAGTATTTATGTTAACGAGCGATAAATTATCGAAACTTGCATTTGTATAATAATAACTATTATTGTCAATTCACACATCACTCGATCGGTGTAATTTTTACCATCCATTTGAGATATAGCAATCCTAAATCATTGGTGAGATTCAATTTTGATGATGCCTTTGCGATGGTAAATTTCGCGGACGATTTTGCCTAGTGCTGGTAATTGTCGGCTAAAGTAAAACGACCCTAACAAACAAGCACTACCAGCAATAATTAACGTAGGTGTAACACCAATGAGATCGGCTAAAGTACCGCCCAGAAGATTGCCAAATGGCACTACTCCAAGAAAAGACATCGTATAAATACTCATTACTCTTCCGCGCTTATCATCGTCGATAATCGTTTGTAAAACGGTATTGCCCGACGCAATTTGCAAAATTGTCCCCAAACCGATAAAGAACATTGTCAGCAAGGACAGCGGTAAGTAGCGGGATATTGAAAAGACAATCAAACCCATTCCTAATAGTGCTGGCCCCAAAACAATCAATTTACCCAAGCCCACTACCGTTTTGCGTGTAACTAAATAAATACCACCCGATACCGCGCCTACTCCCGATGCTGCCATCAAAAATCCTAAAGTTTGGGCATCACCTTTGAGAATTTTATCGGCAAAAACTGGGACGAGTACGGTATATTGCATCCCCAAAAAACTGACGATCGCCGAGAGCAATAAAATAGCCCTAATTGGCGGACAACCAAAGGCATAAGCAAAACCATCTTTAATTCTCTCTAGCGGGCTGCCAGTAATTACGGGCATTTGCTTGGGTTTGAATCGCATCGCTAGTAAAGCGATAATTACGGCAATATAACTAACACCATCGATGAGAAAACAATAAGCTTCACCCACTCTAGCAATCAATAATCCTCCGATCGCAGGGCCGATTAAGCGCGCGCCATTAAACATGGTGGAATTAATTGCGATCGCGTTGGCTAAGTCTTCCGGTCGATCGACTAATTCGGTAACAATTGCTTGTCTGGCTGGCGCATCTACTGCACTAATGATGCCTCGAACTAAGCTCAAAACTAGCAAATGCCAGATTTGAACTACACCAGACAACGCCAACGCAGCTAATGTCAATGATTGCACCATTGCCAAAATTTGGGTGACGATTAAAATCCGTTGGCGCGGGAATCGATCGACTAAAACGCCCCCAAAAGGTGTTAGCAAAAAGTTGGGAATTTGGCTGGTAAATCCTACCACCCCCAGCATCAATGCCGAGCTAGTCAGATCGTAAACCAGCCACACCGTGGCAATTTGTGTCATCCAAGTACCGATGAGCGAGATCCCCTGTCCGGCAAAAAACAACTGATAATTTCGCGATCTTAGAGCTGGTGGTAGATATTTGGATTCGATTGCTTGCATGTTAAATTACTGACATCTGAGATCGGGACGTTGGGTAGTGAATAGTGAATAGTGGATAGTGGATAGTCGATCGCTAGTAGATTTTTCGCGCATCCGCAAAATCCACAATCCACAGTCCAAAATGGGATCGCTGCTATTTGGTTTCGGGCATGGCGAACCAGAGCCAGAACGCGCCGATGGCGGCGATCGCACTGAGAGTAAAGAAAGCGATCGAAAATCCGGCGGTGCTAGCCAACCAGCCGATGGCTAAGTTACTTAAAGCCGCACCCAATCCGATCGTCGTATAGATGCCACCTTGGGCGAGATTGAATCGTCCCGTGCCTTGGGTGAGGTCGGCTACGACTACCACGATCGCTACTGCAAATATTCCCGAACTCAGCCCGTCGAGTGTTTGCACCCAGACGACAAACCAGGGATCGGTATCGAACGCGTAGAGAAAAGCCCGCACCGTCGTGGCGGCAAAAGCCAGCAGTAACAAAGGCTTGCGCCCCCAGACATCAGCAGCCTTACCCGCCCAAGCCGCTACCGGAATCGTCGTAAATTGAGCGACGGCAATGCTGGCAGAGATAAAACCAGACGGCGCAGCAGCTTGTTGACCGCCAGTGAGTTTTTGGCTCAACAGGGGCAGCAGAGCAGCATTAGCCATATAAAATAAGAACACTGCCAAACTAAATACCTGTAACGGGCGATCGTGCAGTAAATCGTTGCCAGTAGTCTGCGAGTGACCGGAACGAGCCGTCGTATTATTAATATCGCGATCGCGAATCTGAAATACCAGCACGATCGTCGCGATACATAGCAATATCAACAAATAAAAGATCCACGCCAGTCCGGTAATTTGAGCCAGAATGCCAGCTACTACAGCCGTTATCGCATTTCCCGATCGATTGAAGGCTTCATTGCGCCCTACCCGTTGGTTCAATCCCTTTTGTCCGACCAATCCTAGCGAGATTGCCGAAACTGCCGGAATCACCGTCACCGCAGCCACGCCGATGCCCACTTGCGCCACTAGCACCGCCGGGAACGCACTGATATTAATAATCAGCAAGTAGCTCATGGCAATTACCGCACTGGCGATCGCAATTAATAACCGCTTGTGCTTGGTGGCATCGACAACTGCCCCAATCGGCGTTTGGGCGAGGATGCCAGCGAGATTACCGATCGCCAGAGCGATGCCAACTTGCGCAGGATCGAACTGCCGTTCGGCGGTCAAAAAAATTGCCAGGTAAGGTTCAAAGACGTCCCGCACGTCACCCAGGGTTAGATTGAGGCGATCGAGTGCTTGTAAG
>NZ_PVWO01000470.1 GCF_003003845.1 Chamaesiphon polymorphus CCALA 037
CCCATCCACCCATCCACCCCCTAAACTCCTATGTCAATCGGCGTTCCTAGCGTTCCATATCGCTTACCTGGTAGTACTAACGAACAGTGGATTAATATCTACGATCGATTATTTCGCGAGCGGATTATCTTCATGTTTGAAGAAGTCGATGCTGGCATGGCGAACGCGATCGTCGCTTATATGCTCTATCTCGACTCAGAAGACTCCAGTAAACCAATCTATCTCTATATCAACTCTCCTGGCGGCGAAATTACCGCTGGGATGGCAATTTATGACACGATCCAGCACATTAAGTCAGAAGTTGTGACAATTTGTGTCGGTTTGGCTGCTTCGATGGGTGCCTTTTTGCTCGCGGCTGGTAGCCCTGGCAAACGCTTGGCTTTACCCCACGCACGGATCATGATCCACCAACCTTTAGGTGGTACCGGACGGATGCAAGCATCGGATATTCAAATCGAAGCCAAGCATATCCTCGAAACTCGGACGCTGCTCAATCAATTAATGGCAGACCGCTCTGGACAAACATTGGCACAGATCGAAAAAGATACCGATCGAGATAACTTTATGTCCGCAGCCGAAGCAATGGCATACGGCTTAATCGATAAAGTTGTCGAAACTGCTAACGTTCGCTAACTGCAATTGAGAAATTAAATCAATTATAAACTTCACCCCCTACTTTGGTTTGTATCTGTTTTATAGATACATCAAAGTAGGGGTTTGTTGTAATTACAGATATGCGATCGATCTCTATAAGCTGTGATACATATTGTTCGAGATATGTATAGTCCAAACTGAATTATGACTCGATCGATTTAGTAGCGATCTGTACTAGATCTTCATTTGAAAAAGAGCGATTGGAAGGCTCAAACCTACCTAAGTTCTACCTTTGGGTAGATTTGACTAAATCTTTAAATAGCTGACGAGCGACAATAGCAAACCAGTAGTTCTAATGAACTATTTAAATGAAACTAACAAATTGGTAATAAGTTCGATCGAGAGTGCCAAAATCAACAATTTGGTGTAAACTACAACACAGAAACAATTACAAAAACCAATTGTACCAAAAAATAGATTGAGAGCAAATTTTCTAGTCAAGTTCTAGCTTAAATGCAGATAGGTAGTCAACTTCCTTTTCCCATAGCTCACAATTTAGCCACTAAATCTCTAATCAAATATCTAAACTATAAGTCACTTAAGATATTAGTACTTGAGTATTAGTCGTTCAGCCGCGATCGCATTTACCAGTCAAGCTCATGGCGCGACTTATTGCGAGCGGGGGTATCAAGGATTTTCTTTGCCAATGAGCCATTTTCACCAAAACTTTATCACGATAGTAATCGATCTATACGGTTTAGAGCTTGATGGCGATCGAGTCGATACTCTCGTGGCAAGTTGGCTGCAAAAATACGACAATAGCTGGATTATCAAAGCGATCGTCGAGTCGCTGTACCGAGGCAGATACAAAATCGTATCTGTCGATAATATCCTTAAAGACTGGCAAAGACTCGGGAGACCCCGTTACAATTTCACGCCAGAATACGAGCGCGAAATTCTGCAAAATTTACCAGCAGTTGTCGAATTACCTGCGGCTTCAGATTCACCAGCACAGGTGTCTGCTGAGGAGCCAGTGCAGGCCGATTTTCCTGTAGCTCCGCGCTCCCGACAAGATGCCAAGCTGCTCGATCCTGAAGAGTCCGCACCCTTTCAATACCATCATTGCCCGATTCCAGCTCCACCCTTGAATCCGCCAGCAATAGACAGAGCGGCGTCCGAGGATCCACAGTTACAAGTGGCAAATATTACAAAGTCGATCGAATCATTTTCAGGCACAGAAGCTCATCCCAACAGTTCGGTACCATCAGCTCCAGCCGAGCGTCTAGATACACACGGGCGCGATCCTCACAGCGAAGACCAAATCGAGCCAGACACAATGGTCGATCGACCGACTAAAAGTAAGTTATTCTGCACTCTCAAGGCAATTGTGGATCCCAAAAATCGGCTCGATGCCAATTGCGTATCGTTACCATCGATCGGCGTCGAGACGGCAGATCGAATCCGGATCGATCGATTTAAGTTGCCCCTAGAAAATCTGACCGAGCAACACCTTTAATGAGTAATGAGTAATGAGTAATTATCAATTATCAATTATCAATTATCAATTATCAATTATCGATCTTAGCGTTTGCGTAGTACTTGAAGTAAAGTGAGGAAATAACTGGGGATCGGTGCGGTGACACTAATCAGCTCTGCGGTATGGGGATGAATTAGCTCTAACTGTCGCGCGTGGAGAGCTTGTCCCGGCAGATTGATGCCAATCGATCTCCCCGTTCCATACACCGGATCGCCGACGATCGGATGTCCCATTTGCGCCGCATGAACGCGGATCTGATGAGTTCTGCCAGTTTCTAGCCTAAATTTAATCAGAGCAAAGCCGCGCAATCTTTCTTCAATTTGCCAATGAGTCACAGCAGATCTGCCCCCACGATCGATCGGCACGATCGCATTTTTCTGGCGATCGATCGGATGGCGTCCGATCGGGAGATCGATCGTCCCACTATCGACCTTTGGCGTGCCGTAGACCACACCTAAATACTCGCGCCTAGCAGTTTTCGCTTGAAGCTGTTGTTGGAGGTGTTGGTGGGCAATATCGGTCTTAGCGATCGCGATCGCGCCACTGGTATCTTTGTCCAAACGGTGAACGATGCCAGGACGTTGAATGCCACCGATACTAGAGAGCGGACAATGAGCGAGTAAGGCATGAACTAGAGTCCCAGTGCTATGTCCGGCGGAGGGATGAACTACCATGCCTGCGGATTTGTTTACAATTAGTAAGCATTGATCTTCGTACAGGATATCGAGTGGAATTGCTTCGGGTACCAGATCGAGTGCATCTGGCGGTGGGATAATGACACAGACTCGATCGCCAGATTTTAATTTATACTTTTTGTCATTACAATCTCTCCCGCCGACTCGAACGTGTCCTTGGGAAATGAGTTTTTGCCAACGCGATCGCGAAAAATCGGGCAATTGTGCGGCTAACCACAAGTCAATTCGCGGTTCGGTAAAATCGTCAGTTGCGACAGTTAATTCGATAACTTCAGCTACTTCCTCGTCTGACAATCGTTCCTCGATCGCTAAATTATTTATACCAACTGTATTTATTACGTTCATCTATATCGTGTTATGAAAAATAGATTTCGCCGCCATCGGACTGTCAGAATTGAGAATCAAGATGGTAGACTTGTCATTCATGGGATGGGGAATTGGTATCACCTGTGGCGAGACCCTTATCATTTACTATTAACTGTACCGTGGCTGGGATTTGCAGGGATTGTTTCGATCGCTTATTTGTCGATCAATACTTTATTTGCATTGGCATATTTAGCTGGTGGCGATTGCTTGCATGGCGCACGTCCGGGTTCTTTTAGCGATGCCTTCTTTTTTAGCGTCCAGACTTTAGCGTCGATCGGTTATGGTGCGATCCATCCTAAGACTTTTTATGCCAACTCGATCGTCACGATCGAATCGATTGCTAGTTTGTTATTAATCGCGGTCGTGACGGGAATATCTTTTGCGAGGTTTTCGCGCCCGGTTGCCAAAGTATTATTTAGTAAGTTTATCATTATTACCACTCACAATCAGCAGCAGACGCTGATGTTTCGAGTTGCCAACGAGCGTCACAATTTTATTTTGGAATCTACGGCTCAAGTTTATTTGATTATGGATGAAGTCACGGCTGAAGGTGACTTTATGCGACGGATTCAAGAACTGAAATTGGTACGCCACCGGACTCCAAGTTTGATACTGACTTGGACGATCGCGCACCAGATCGATCCCGATAGTCCATTGTATGGTCTCACGGCTTTCGACTTGCAGCAACGACATGCCGCGATTAGCATTTTGATCGATGGGGTAGATGAAACAGTTGCCTATAAGATTACCGCACGACATAGCTACAATGCCGCTGAAATTATCTTCGATCGACAGTTTGAGGATATCATTCTCAAGTCAGAAAATGGCGATCGCTACTTTGACTATAGTCGATTTCATCAACTGCGATCGATCGAGGAAATCGAGGAGCGGGATGTAGGGTTGTTATGACTTTAAGCGGTTGGCAAACTCCAGATTTAGGCGAGCGAGCAATTGCAGCCAGTAGTCGCCATAAAAGTAGGCTGGTAAATTACTCAGTGGAAATAGATACAAATAATGTGCGTACAAACCCACAGCAGTTGCCAATAATTGCCAGCTTACAATTAACATTAGCGACTTTACTTTGCTCCAACCCAAAGTTTTGAGATCCAAGCTGACTAATAATCCTGCCGCACACAACACGATCGCATCGACAAAAAACTGCACCCAAGTTAGTAAAATTACGGAGCCGATACTCCCCATAATCATTAGAATTAGTGCGCGGACATCGGTTTTAAAAAAGCCGCCAAAACTAAATGATATGCTGCGACTGGGATAAGTAACAAAACCACTCATCGCCACCACCGCAAAAGCTACCATCAACCAGATTTCTCGATTCCTAGTCCAATCGTATAGTAACCAACCGAAGGTCATATACGTTAAAAATAGTAATACTAAAGAAAGCCATGGTAGCTTGGGCAGGCGAGAATTTGGGCGATCGAGTGCCAT